>JAQSXQ010000642.1 GCA_029256565.1 Mycobacterium sp. | reverse complement strand
CCGCGCTACGTGCACCTGGTCGACGAGTTCCCCATGACGGTCACCGGGAAGATCCGCAAGGTGCAGATGCGCGAGGAGAGCGTGCAGATCCTGGGTTTGTGATCAACGTATGCTCGCGGCGATCGCGCGCAGGAATTCGACGTTCTCGACGTCACGGTTGGTGCTCTCGGATGCCGAGGTGCCGTAGTGGCGGTTCGCCGAGAGCTTGACGATGGTGGTGGCCGTCTCCGGGTTCACGTACACCAGCTGGTTGTAGACCCCGATGGCGCTGTAGTCGCCGCGGTGCCCTGCGGGAATCCACCATTGATATCCGTAGCCGAGGTCCAATTCGTGGTCGCCGACGATCGGCCGGCCCGCTTCGCGGATCGGGGAGTCGATGGTGGTCGAGGCGCGGACCCACTCCGGTGAGACGATTCGCCGACCGTGCCACATCCCGCCGTTGCGGTAAAGCTCGCCGAGGCGGGCATAGTCGCGGGCAGTGAGATTCAATCCCGCGTAGGACAGTTCGGTGCCACGTAGATCCGTGATCCAGAATCCTGGCGATTCGAATCCGAGTGGTTCGACAAGCTTGTCGGTCATGTACTCCGATACGCTGCGTCCGGTCGCGTTGGCGATGAGTGCGCCGAGGACCTGGGTATCGCCGGAGTTGTAGCGGCACACGGTGTCCGGCGGACTTTCCGCAGCCATCCGCGCGACGAACCCATTCAGGCCACCGCGCCGCCCCATTACTGCCTTGGTGAGCAGGTGGATATCGGAAGTCGGATCGTTGTAGTCCTCGTTCCATCGTGCGCCCGAGGACATCTGCAGCACGGTGCGGATCGCGACGCCGTCGTAGGCCGATCCCGGATCGACTGGTACATAGTCACTTATCGCATCGTCGATGCCGGCGATGTGTCCCTCATCCGTCGCGATACCGACGAGGGTCGAGATGAAGCTCTTGGCCACCGACATCGACAACCAGTTGACGGTGGGCCCGCCGGTCAGAGCGTAGTGCTCGTGGCGTATCTGCCCATCGACGAGCACCAGCAGTGCGGCGGTATCGGTGTCGGCGAGGAATGCGGCAGTGGACTTCCGCTCACCGTCGAAGGGATAGGTGTCGGGTAGCGGGATGTCGGGCCCTTCCGGCCAGGGGCGGGGGCGGGTGGATGCAGGCATTCTGCTGACGGGCGCCAGTTGGTCGATCCGGGCGAAGTTCTCATGCTGGGGGGTGCCGGTGAACAGGCCGATCTCAGCCATCGAGGCGGGCCGGCGAGGGGCGAGCACCTTCTGTGTCAGGTAGCGCAGGGCGAACCCTGCCGGGGATGCGACACGTTGGCCGGCCATGGCGACTCCTTTTAGCGTACCGTTCGGTACTAGTACCGTATGGTACGGATAAATTCGCGGGCTGTATACATGACGTCGAGGGGGTGCAGCCGGTGGACACCGAGTCGACACATATCGATGGGCGGACCGTGCGCTTCCAGAACCGTCGTCCCGACTTACTCGACGGTGCGGCCGAATACGTCCTCGACAATGGGCTGGCGGAACTGTCCCTACGTCGGGTCGCCGAGGCCCTCGGCGTGACTCACGCGACCTTGCTTCGACACTTCTCGTCCAAGGACGAATTGGTGCTCGCGGTGATCGAGCAGATCCGCTCAGATTTCGTCAGGCAGCTTTCCGGCGAGATCGAGCACGCGCCGGGCGGTTCCGTCGCCGCACTGGCGAAGACCGTGTGGGCGCGGCTGTGTCAGCCCCTTGAGCAGCGTCAGTTCCGGCTGCTGTTCGAACTCGTCAGCCGCCGGTACGCAGGTGACAGCGCGTTCGTCGAGTCGATGATCCGGAGCTGGGTCGAGCTGATCGCGGACCGCATTCTCGGCGCCGGAGATCGCAGTGGACCGGAGGCCGCAGCTCTGGCCACCTTGATGCTGGCCCTCTTCCGGGGATTGCAGTTGGATCTGATGCTCACCGGCGACCGCGAGCGCGTCGAGGCTGCCCTGGATGCTTCGCTGATTGTGTTCGAGCGGCACTGAATGTCGGTGCCCGTCAGGCCAGTAGCGGGCTGAGCCGGCCGGCGTACTCCCGCAGCGTCGGGACCTGCCGCGCCAGCAGCTGGTCCTGGTCGACGCGCCCGGACATCGCGATCGCCCCGACCAGCGACCCGGCGCCCGACCGCACGGGCACTGCCACACAGGCGGATTCCTCTCGCAGTTCGCCGACCTGGGTGGCCACGTCCTGCTCGCGGATCTCATCGAGTTGCCGGATCAGCAGCGATCGCGACGTCACGGTGCGCCCGGTCAGACCGCGCAGCGGCGAGGTGAGCAGCGCGTCGATATCGCGCTTTTCGGCCAGCAACAGTTTGCCCACGGCACACGCCTGCAGATGATGATTCAACACCGATTCATCTGCGGGCGGCGGGTATTCGGCATCGGAGTCCGCCAGTCGTACCGAGGTGTTGGTGAAGTAGAACAGGTGGACGCCGAAGCGCACCGACAGTCGCAGTTCGGCCAGCGTCTCCCTGGCCGCGGTGCACACCGTCGGTGACACCGCGGCATCGATGAGCACCCCCATCCGCGGGCCGAGCGAGAACCCGGACGGTAGGTGGTGGCCGACGGCATGCCGAGGCGATCGGCGATCTCCTTGGCCGTCACTCCCGCGCCGGCCAGCGCGACGGCCTCCAGCACCTGCAGTGCACTCTGCACGGCCTTGGGCTGGCGCCCGGACAGCGCACCGTCGGACGGGCTCACCGGCGCACCTCCCACGGGTTGTAATCGGCGAAGACGTCGCCGGCCACCGTCTCGTCGAACACCCCGACCCGCTCCGCCAGGTCCGGCACGCTGCGGCGGCGCAACGCGAACGCCGCGAAACCCGCTGCCATCAAGACGATGTACACCGCGGTGGCGATCCACACCGGTGAGTCGACCGTCAGCGCCGCCCAGGCGATGATGGCGATCATCATGGCCGCGGCGCACATCCCGATG
>JAQSXQ010000641.1 GCA_029256565.1 Mycobacterium sp. | reverse complement strand
AGGCGACGCTGCAGAACGTCGTCGCGGCGGTGCTGTACTTCGCAGTCGGGGTGGTGGTACTCGGCGTCGGGTTCGTCGTGGTCGACCTGCTGACCCCGGGCAAGCTGCGTCGCCTGGTGTTCGTCGAGTACCGGCCGAACGCGGTGGCCGTGGCGTCGGCCATGTACGCGGCACTGGCACTGGTCGTCGTGTCGTCGATCCTGGCCAGCGCCGACGAACTGGGACAGGGGCTGTTCGACGCCCTGGTCTACGGATTGATCGGCGTGGCCCTGCAGGGCGCGGCTCTCGCAGTGCTCGAAGCCGTGGTGCCCGGACGGTTCCGGGACCTCGTCGAGGCCGAGCGACTGCACCCGGCGGCGATCGCGACCGCCGTGATCATGCTGGCCGTGGGAGGGGTCAACGCCGCGGCCCTGTCGTGACCGTGGCGGCGGACCCTGCGGAGTCACCAGGAGCGTCCGAGCCGGGCGCCGAGTCCATGCGTTCTCCGCGGTGGCGCTCGATCCTGCTTGCCGCCGTAGCGGCCTGTGCGGCGTGCGGGCTGATCTACGAGCTTGCGCTGCTGACGCTTTCGGCGAGCCTCAACGGCGGCGGAATCGTCGCGACGTCGTTGATCGTCGCAGGCTACGTCGCGGCGCTCGGGGTCGGCGGGCTACTGGTCAAACCCCTGCTGGGCCACGCGGCCATCACGTTCATCGCCGTGGAGACGCTGCTCGGCGTGATCGGCGGCCTGTCGGCGACGGCGCTGTACGTGACGTTCGCCTTCGTCGGCGGATCCACCTGGGTGCTCGTGCTGGGCACGGCACTGATCGGCGTCCTCGTCGGCGCGGAGGTGCCGCTGTTGATGACGCTGCTGCAACGCGGACGCACGGCGGGCGCCACGGACGCGGGCCGCGTACTCGCCAATCTGAACGCAGCCGACTATCTCGGGGCGCTGCTGGGCGGGTTGGCCTGGCCGTTCCTCGTCCTGCCGACGCTCGGGATGATCCGCGGTGCGGCGGTGACCGGCATGGTCAACCTCGTCGCGGCCGCGGTGGTGGCGGTGTTCGTGCTGCGGTCGGTGGTCGGCGTCCGCCAGCTCGTCGGCGCGCTGTGCGTCCTCGCGGTGGCCTTCGTGACGCTCGCCGCGGTCATGATGAGCGCCGACGGGATCCAGACCACCTCACGTCAGCGCCTGTACGCCGACCCGATCATCGCCTACGAGCAGTCCGCGTACCAGGAGATCGTCGTGACTCGGCGTGGATCGGACATGCGCCTGTATCTCGATGGCGGCCTTCAGTTCTCGACCCGCGACGAGTACCGCTACACCGAGAGCCTGGTGTATCCCGCACTCGGTGCGGACGCGCGGTCGGTGCTCGTGCTCGGTGGCGGTGACGGCCTCGCCGCACGGGAGCTGCTGCGTCAACCCGGCGTCGAGACCATCGTGCAGGTCGAGCTCGACCCGGACGTGGTGCGCCTCGCCCGTACGACGATCCGCGAGGCCAACGCCGGCGCGCTCGACGATCCACGGGTGCGGGTGGTCATCGCCGACGCCATGACGTGGCTGCGCGAACCCGACCCGACGCTGTTGCCCGCCGGCGGGTTCGACGCGGTGATCGTCGACATGCCGGACCCGGACAACCCGGTCCTGGGCCGCTTGTACTCGACGGAGTTCTACGCCCTGCTGACCCGTGCGCTGGCGCCAGACGCGTTGGTGGCGGTGCAGGCGGGCAGCCCCTACTCGACGCCGATGGCGTTCTGGCGCACGGTGTCGACGATCCGATCGGCCGGATACGCGGTGACGCCGTACCACGTCGACGTCCCTACGTTCGGCGACTGGGGCTTCGCGTTGGCCCGACGCGGCACCGAACCCCCGAGGCCGACGATGCCGAACGATGCTCCGCCACTGCGGTTCCTGAACCAGAGCGTGCTCGACGCCGCCACCGTGTTCGCCGCCGACGTCGCCCCCGTCACGCTCGAGCCGTCGACGCTGGACAATCCGCGCGTCGTCGAGGACATTCGGCGCGGGTACCGCTAGGCGTCGTCGGGCTCGGGCTCGGACTCGGGATCCGGCTCGGGCGCGGGCTCCGGGCCGTTCTCCAGCAGTCGCCGGAACCCGTCCTCGTCGAGCACCGGCACGCCCAGTTCGATTGCCTTGTCGTACTTCGAGCCCGGTGCGTCACCCGCGACCACGTAGGCGGTCTTCTTCGACACCGACCCGGCTGCCTTGCCGCCGCGCGCGAGGATCGCCTCCTTGGCCTCGTCCCTGGAGAAGCCGGTCAGCGAACCGGTGACCACGATCGACATGCCGTCCAGCGTGCGTTCGATCGAGGCGTCGCGTTCGTCGGCCATGCGCACGCCCGCAGCGCGCCACTTGTCGACGATCGCGCGATGCCAGTCGACGGTGAACCACTCGACGACCGCCGCGGCGATGGTCGGCCCGACGCCTTCGGACGACGCCAGCTGCTGCTCGGAGGCGGCCTCGATCGCCTCCAGGCTGCCGAACTCGCTCGCCAGCGCCCGCGCGGCGGTGGGCCCGACGTGCCGGATCGACAGCGCCACCAGCACGCGCCACAGCGCCTGCTGCTTGGCCTTGCCCAGGTTGGCCAGCAGCCGCTTGCCGTTGGCCGACAGCTCGCCCTTCTGCGTCGTGAAGAGTTGCGTGCGCAGCAGGTCGTCCTCGGTGAGGGTGAACAGGTCGCCCTCGTCGGTGATCGCGCCTGCCTGCAGCAGGGCGATGCCCGCTTC
>JAQSXQ010000640.1 GCA_029256565.1 Mycobacterium sp. | reverse complement strand
TTGCTGGTCGCGTTCTCGGCGGCGGTCTTGCCCTTGACGTCGGCGAGGCTCTTGATCGAGTCGTCGTTTGCGCGGGTGACGATGACGCCCTCGCCGACGGTGTACGGCTGCGACAGGTCGTACTTGGCCTGGCGTTCGGCGTTGATGGTCACCTGGTTGGCGACGACGTCGAAGCGGTTGGCCTCCAGGGCGGCGAACATCGAATCCCATGGCGTCTCGACGAACTCGACGCGCACGCCGAGCTTCTCGCCGACGGCCTTGGCGACGTCGACGTCGTAGCCGACGAGTTCGCCGGTCGCGGGATCGTGGTAGCTGAACGGTGCGTAGACGCCCTCGGTGCCGACGCGCAGAACGCCTGCCGACTTGATCGGGTCGCCGCTGCCCTCGTCGGACGACCCGCATGCGGCCGCACCCAGGACCACGGCCGCGACGAGGAAGATCGCGAGCAGCGCCCGGCGGATGATGGTTGTCACGGGCGGACGGTAGCAATGCTCGCCCGATTCGCGAAGGGTTCTGCTCACCCGGCCCGATATACCCACGGCTCGCGCGGCAACCGCGCCGGATCGAATTCGGCGAGCATGCCGGCCACGGTGGTCGCGGAGTAGCCCAGCGAGTCGGCGATCAGAGCGAGTGCGCGGTCGGCCCCGATCTCGCCGAGCGTCACCGCGCCGTCCCGCTTGGCCAGCCGCTTGCCGTCGGGGTTGAGGACCAGGGGCACGTGGGCGTACGCCGGCGTCGGCAGCCCCAGCAGCGTGCCGAGATAGGCCTGCCGCGGGGACGAGGACAGCAGGTCGTCACCGCGCACCACCTGGTCGACGGCCTGGGCGCTGTCGTCGACGACGACGGCGAGGTTGTAGGCGAACACGCCGTCACCGCGGCGCAGCACGAAGTCGTCGACGACGCCGGTGTACTCGCCGTGCAGCACGTCGGTCACCGTGTATGCGTCCACCGACGAGCGCAGGCGCAGTGCAGGCGGGCGGCCCGACGAGGCGGCACGCTCGGCCCGCTCGGCGGCGGTGAGGTCGCGGCAGGTGCCGGGGTAGGCACCCTCGGGAGCATGCGGCGCGCGTGGGGCCGCGAGGATGTCCCTTCTGCTGCAGAAGCATTCGAAGACCAGGCCACGCGAGGCCAGCTCGTCGACGGCTGCCTGGTACCGGGCCGCGTGGGTGGTCTGGTACTCGGGCGGCTCGTCCCACGTCAGTCCGATCGCGGCGAGGTCGGCGAGTTGGCGCGACGCGACCTCGGGGAAGGTCCGGTCGTCGAGGTCCTCGACCCGGACCAGGAACCGGCGGCCGGTGGAACGGGCGAACAGCCATGCCAGCGCGGCAGTGCGGAGATTGCCCACGTGCAGGTCGGCCGACGGGCTGGGAGCGAACCTGCCTGCGGGGTCGGGCGCCATGCCCGCAATCTAGTCGCCCGCTATGCGGACGCCGACGAGGACAGCCGCTCCCGTGCCTCCGCCACGCAGTCCGCCCACTTCCCACCGGTCACGTGAACGGCCGTCTCGCTCGGAAAGGCGCTGGAGATCACCAGATCCGGCTTCAGCGTGGCAAGCGTGCGCAGACTGTCGGCCAGGGTCGCGGCGTCGCTGATCGGCGGGATGTACCCCGCCGTCCAGACGCCGTCGGCGCCTTCGAAGATCGTGTCGCCGGTGAACAGGTAGGTCTGACCGTATGCCCCGGGCACCAGGTAGCAGGTGCTGCCCGGCGTGTGCCCAGGGGTGGGGATGACCTCGATGCCACACGAGGCGACGTGACGCGTCGACAGCGGCACGTCGACGTGGGCGTGCGCGCCGATGTCGGCGAGTTCGGCTGCGGGAGCGTGCAACCGGGCATTGAACCGGGCTGCGAGGCGTGCCAGCATCGGCCCTGCCTCGTCGCGGTGGGAGAGGTACTGGTGGCCGACGCCGCCGAGCGCCTCGATGCCGTCGAAGTCGTGTTCGGTTGCGGTGCCGTAGAACAGCACGTTGCCTGCGGGACCGCCGGTCCACAGGTAGGCGTGCGTGGTCAGGCCGGGGAAGGGGTTGTCGATCCGGGTCTCCCACAGATCTGCGCGTATCGGTTTCATGGCCTCACCCTGCAACCTCAACCGCGGTCGAGGTCAACTGGCCTTGATCTGCGACTCCTGGCTCTGCAGGGCGACGGTCGCCGTGTCGACCGAGGACTGCACGCCGATGCCGCGCCCCTGCACCGTGACGGCGAGCCGGGTGCGGTCGCCGCGGAACAGGTCGCGGGAGAATTCGCACGGCGTGCCGTGCTGGTCGTAGGTGATGCGGGTGATGAGCAGCAGTGCCGAGCGCGGCTTGATGCCCAATAGCGTGGCTTCCTCGGCCGTGGCGTTGACCGCCTCGATCCGCTCGTCGGCCCGTGCGGTCACCAAACCGTAACGCTCTTCGAGGATTTCGTAGATCGAGCCGCCCAGTTGCTGCTCCAATAGCCCCGGGAACGCGTCGGCGGGGAACTGCGCGAGTTCGAGCGAGATCGGTGAACCGTCGGCCAGCCGTACCCGCTGGATCTCGACGACGAAGTCGTCGGCACCCACGCGCAGGGCCTGCTGGGTGGCGCGGTCGGGCGCGGTGATCTTCGTGGACAACACCCGGGTGCCTGCCACGTACCCCTGGTTGGCCAGGAACGCAGGCACCCCGACCACGTCGGAGAGGCTGCGCTGCACCTGGGCGTGGCTGATGAAGATCCCGCCTGCGCGGCCGATGACGCGGTCGACCAGCCC
>JAQSXQ010000639.1 GCA_029256565.1 Mycobacterium sp. | reverse complement strand
CCGGCGACGGCGACGTTGTAGCCGACCGAGAAGCCGCTGTAGCGCACCCGGGTGACGAACAGTTCGACGCCCGCGGTGACGGCGGTCGAGATGTACACCGACTCGATCGCGGCGAGCAGGCAGTGGGCGGTGATCGCGGCGGTCAGCGAGCCCGAGTTCGCCAGGAGGAACAGCGGATACGCGAATACGACGAACAGCGCCGACCCGGCGATCAGCATCGGCTTGCGGCCCACCCGGTCCGACAGGGCGGCCAGCGGCAGGATCAGCACCAGCGCCACGAGGCTGGCCAGCGTTATCGAGGTGAACGACGCCGTCTTGGAGTAGTTCAGCGTCTTGATGAGGTAGGTCGGCACGAACGTGAACACCACGTAGTAGCCGACGTTGAAGATCAGGAACAAACCGATCACCTGCAGGATCGACCGCCACGACCTGGTGATCGCCTCGCGCAGCGGCTTGGCGGCGACGTCGTCGGACCTGCTGAGTTCGGTGAACTCGGGTGTGTCGTCGAGCCGCAGCCGGATGTAGAGCCCGACGAGGCCCAGCGGCGCGGCGATCAGGAACGGGATGCGCCAGCCGTAGGAGTCCATCGCATCCGCTGGCAGCCCGGCCTGCAGCAGGGTGACCGTGATCGAGCCGAGCAGGAACCCCACGACACCCGACCACGCCATGAAGGTGACGGTGAAGCCGCGGCGTTCGGCCGAGGCGTACTCGGCGAGGTAGACCGCGCCGCCGCCGTATTCGCCGCCGGCCGAGAACCCCTGCAGGCAACGGAAGAACAGCAGCAGCAGAGGTGCTGCGACGCCGATCGCCTGATACGTGGGCAGCAGGCCGATCGCCAGTGTCGCGGCCGACATCAGCAGGATGACGATCGCCAGTACGCGTTGACGGCCGATGCGGTCGCCGAGCGGCCCGAACACGAACCCGCCGAGCGGCCTGGCGAAGAACGCCGCGGCGAAGATCGCGAAGGTGTTGAGCAACGCCGCGGTGTCGTCGCCGGACGGGAAGAAGTTGGCGGCGATGTACGTCGCGAGGAATCCGTAGATCGCGAAGTCGAACCACTCGACGGCGTTGCCGATCGATGCGCCGACGACCGCCTTGCGCACCGCGGCCGCATCCGACATGCCGCCAGAGATTAGTCAGCGTCGGGTTGCCGCGTGGCAGAACGGATTTGAGCAAGACGCTTAGCTCTGGGATTCCGCCGAACGTCGATTACCGCCACGCTCCCGGCGCTTTGGCGTGACACGAGGCGACACTCGGCGTGTGGTGAGCCGCCGAGAGGCGCACAGTATCGGGATGGACATGCACCTCGCAGATCAGATCGTCGTCGTCACCGGTGCGAGCAAGGGCATCGGTCTGGCGATCAGCCAAGCCTTCGCCGCCGCGGGGGCTCACGTCATCGCTGGAGCCCGCCACGACGGCCCCGAACTCCGCGAGCTGGTGACCGCCGGGTCGGCCACGTTCGTCGCCGCCGATCTGTCGACCGCCGAGGGCCCCAGGGCGCTGATCGAGGCGGCTGCCGAACGCGGCGGGGTCGACGTCCTGGTCAACAACGCCGGCGCGGTCCAGACCCGATTCGACGGCATCCTCTCGGTCACCGACGACGACTGGGCGGCGTCGCTGTCGATCAACTTCCTCTCGGCGGTGCGGACCACGCGCGAGGCGATCCCCCACATGCTGACTCGCGGCGGCGGCAGCATCGTGATGATCGGATCGATCAACGCCACGCTCCCCGAGTGGAACATCGTCGACTACAGCGCGACCAAGGCCGCCCTGGCAAGCTACGCCAAGAGCCTGTCGAAGGAGTTCGGCCCCAAGGGCATTCGGGTCAACACCGTCAGCCCCGGTCCTGTCTCGACCGACCTGTGGCTGGCCTCCGATGGCGTGGCCGCCAAGTTCGCCGATGCCAGCGGCGCGAGTGCCGACGACGTCGTGGCAACGGTGTCCGCACTCGCACCGACCGGTCGGTTCACCACCCCGCAGGAGGTCGCCGACCTCACCGTCTTCCTGGCCAGCAGGCGCTCGGCCAACACCACGGGCGCCGACGTCCGCATCGACGGCGGTTACGTCACCACCCTCTAGCGAAACGGAGCCCACGCCCCCACAGCCGAGACGCGTAACCTGCGCGGCATGAGCACACTGGCCGATCCGAACGTCGCCGCGGCACTGGACCGCATGTACTCCGAGTCCGTCGAGCAGATGGCGACGCTGCGCGCCCGGTTCGACGGCGTCGACCTGTCCAAGGCCACCGCGCAGGAACGCGCCGACGCGCTGAGCGACGTCTACATGCCCGTGACCCCCGAGGCGGGCCGGTTGCTCTACGCCCTGGTGCGGGCCACCAGGCCGGAGACGGTCGTCGAGTTCGGCATGTCACTCGGGCTGTCGGGCATCCACCTGGCCGCCGCCGTCCGCGACAACGGCGCCGGCCGCGTCGTCACCACCGAGTTGAGTTCGGCCAAGGTGACGGCGGCCAAGCGCAACTTCGCCGAGGCCGGCCTCAGCGACGTCATCACGGTGCTCGAGGGCGACGCGCTGCAGACCCTCGCCGAGTTGGACCAACATGCCCGACACCCAGCCCTACCTGGACTACGTGCGCGATCCTGCCAACGGCTACGTCAGCGTCAACTTCCTGGCCCGCGACTCCGACAGCATGGAACTGAGCTGCCGCGCCTAGCGCTTGACCTGGAGTGAGGCGAGGTTGCGCACCGACCGGTCGACGTCGGAGCGCAGGATGCGCGCGGTCAGCGCGCCGACGGGTCCGCTGAGCAGTCCGCCCTTGAACTCGGCGAGCACGTGGAACGTCGTTCCCCGCTGGTCGGGGGTGACGGTCATGTGCAGCGAGATCCGCACCCCGCCGAACCCGTGCCCCTCCATCGCGATGCGCCGGGGCGCGTCGTACTCGGTGACCTCCCAGTGGATGGTGTTCCGGAAGCCCTTCACCTTGATGCACGACGACACCTTGGTGCCCACTTCGATCACTTCGGGCACCGGGCTCTTCCATCCTCCGAAGATGGTCAGCCACTCGTCGAAGCGGTGCAGATCCGAGGCCATGGCCCAGGCCTGTTCGGGGGTCAGTTCCGAGGACACGGACACGTCGACGTTCGCCATGCCTCACTTCATACCCGACTCGGGC
>JAQSXQ010000638.1 GCA_029256565.1 Mycobacterium sp. | reverse complement strand
CTGTTCGGCGCGATCATCATGCTCCCGCTGTACGTGCAGGACGTCCTCGGGCGCAGCGCCCTGGTGGCCGGTCTCGTCGGCTTCCCCGGTGGCCTGCTGATGGGCTTGGCCGGGCCGTTCGTCGGACGGATCTACGACCGGCTCGGTGCCCGCGTGCTCGTCATCCCGGGATCGGTGTTGCTGTGCGCCTCGCTGTGGGGATTCGCGACGCTCTCGGCCGCGTCGCCGATCTGGGCGGTCGTCGTGCTGCAGATGGTGATGATGCTCGGACTGTCGATGATGTTCACGCCGCTGATGACCGACGCGCTCGGCGTGCTGCCCGACTGGCTCTACTCCCACGGCAGCGCGATCCTGACGACCCTTCAGCAGGTGGCAGGCGCGGCGGGCACGGCACTGTTCATCACGGTCATGACCAGGGCCTCCGCGTC
Organism: Mycobacterium sp.; assembly: GCA_029256565.1. Taxonomy (GTDB): domain Bacteria; phylum Actinomycetota; class Actinomycetes; order Mycobacteriales; family Mycobacteriaceae; genus Mycobacterium. The sequence continues at coordinate 2,302 of JAQSXQ010000638.1, read as the reverse complement.
TGGCGGCGCTCCGGACCTACCCGGCGTGCGCGCTGCGTTCACCGTGGCGGCCATCATCGCTGTCGTCGCCGTGGCGGCAGCGTTCTTCACCGGCCGCCGCCCCGCGCCCGCCGAGCCGGTGCTGGTGCACTAGCGACGGAACGCCGCGACGACCTCGGCCACCCGTGGGTCGGCCCGCAGTTCCTCCAGGGTCTCGGCGAGCGGGAGCCGCCAGTTCGGGTACTCGTCGACCGTTCCTGGCAGGTTCGGTTGCCTGCGCTCGCCGATCACGTCGTAGGGCGAGACGAGCTTGAGCTGGCTCGGCGTCGACGCCAGGAAGCGGTGCATAGCGACGACGATCTGTGACTCGTCGGGCTCGGTGTCGGCGTCGAGGAGGCCTTCGGAACGCAACATCTCCAGCCACTCGGCGCGCTCCTTGTCGGCGTTCGCCTGCTCGGCAGGCACGTCGTCGAGGAGGCCGAGGTCCGCGCGCGCCCGCACGTGCTCGCCGCTCATGAACCCCGCCGCGGTGGGAAGGTCGTGGGTGGAGAGGCTGGCCGCCGCCCGTGACGGCCACTGCGCAGGCGGGAGCAACGGCTCGTCGGGTGCGGACTGGTCGCGGGTGAACCACGACACCGCGCACCCCAGCATCGCGTTGTCGGCCAGCGCCTCGGTGACCTCGGGCTCGACGGTGCCCAGGTCCTCGCCCACCACGGTGGCGCCGGCACGGTGCGCCTCGAGTGCGAGCACCGCCAGCATCACGTCGGCGTCGTAGTGCACGTAGGTCCCGCGATCGGGACCGTCGCCCGGCGGAATCCACCACAGTCGCCACAGACCGGCGACGTGGTCGATGCGCAGCCCGTCGGCATGCGCCAGCACGGCCTGCAACATGTCTCGCAGCGCGGCGTAACCAGTGGCTGCCAGGCGGTCCGGCCGCCACGGCGGCAGTCCCCAGTCCTGCCCGCGGGGCGTGAAGTTGTCCGGCGGGGCGCCGATGCTGACGCCGCCGGCCAGCACGTCGGCCAGCGCCCACGCGTCGGCGCCGTCCGCGTCGACGCCCACGGCGAGGTCGTGCAGCACGCCCAGTGCCATGCCGGACTCGCGCGCCGCGGTCCGCACCCCGGTCAACTGCTCGGCGCACCGGTGCTGCACCCAGGCGTGGAACGCGACGCGCGGTGCCAACTCGTCGCGCGCCGCGGCGACGGCCGGGCTCGCGACGTCGCGCAGTGCCTCCGGCCAGCGGCTCCACCTGCCCCCGTGGCGTTCGGCCAGCGCGCAGTACGTCGCCCAGTCGCGCAGTCCCTCGGATGCGCCCGCCAAGGCGTCCGGTCGGCCTTCGGAGCGCCAAAGAAGTTCCAGTGCATCGCGTTTGGCTGCCCATACCAAGTCGTGGTCGATGCGCTCGGTGGTCGCCGAGACGCGCAGCGCGTCCACCTCCGCGCGGGTGGCGGAGTCGGCGCGGCCATAGGCGTCGACGTCCTCTATGCGCAGCGCGAGGGGGTTGGCGAACCGGCGGCTCGACGGCGTGTACGGCGACGGCTGCACCGGATGCGTCGGTCCGGGGGCGTGCAATGGGTTGAGCAGCACCGCGCCTGCACCATGGTCGGCGGCCGTCCACTGGACGAACTCCCGCAGATCGCCGAGGTCGCCGATGCCCCACGAGCGGGCCGACCGCAGCGCGTACAGCTGCAGCATCCATCCCCACGTCGGCGGAGCGGACGGAACCCGAGGCGGGGCGGCGACCAGCGTCGACTCCTGTCCCTCCCGGGTGTGCAGGCGGTACCACCCGGGCGCGAGGTCGGCGGGCAGCTCGTCGCGCACGTCGATCTGGGTGCCGTCCTCACTCGTCAACGACGCTGCGCCTGGCAGGGATTGGGGCTTGCCGTCGACGCGGACGGCCACCGTCGGGGGCAGCGTGCCCGCACGATCGAGTTCCTCGAGGCGAGTCAGTTCGCGGCGTCGGTCGGCTTCGGTGCCTGCCTCCACGTCGAGCAGGCCGAGCACCTTGATCACGACGTCGGCATCGACGTCGACCGGTTCCCGTCGCTCGTTGCGGTACGAGGTCGCGACGCCGTGGGCCTCGGCCAACCGCCGCAGGTCCTCGGGCGCAGGCGTCGGGACGGCCGTCATCGACGACCCGCCGACGGCGCGCTGATCATGGAGCCGACGAGAGGGCCGGGGACACACCGAGGCGAGGACACCACGCCTCTATACCCGGACCAAGATCGCTTACACGCGGGCCCGCTTGCGCTCAGGCGGCGCGCAGGTGCTCGAGTGCGCTGCGATTGGTGAGCGCACGCACCGGCTGCCAGCGGAACATGCC
>JAQSXQ010000637.1 GCA_029256565.1 Mycobacterium sp. | reverse complement strand
ATCCCCGAGATGTTCCGCAAGGCGTTCAAGCTCGCCGAGACCGAACGCCCGGCCGCGGTGTACCTGGCGATCCCGGAGAACATCGACGCCGACGAGTCCGGCTATGACATCGCTCCCCTGCCACGCAACGTCGTCCGGGCGGAGGCGCCCTCACCGGCACAGGTGGCCCGCGCCGCCGATCTGCTGCGGTCCGCGAAGCGTCCGGTCGTGCTCGCCGGCCATGGTGCGGCGCGTGCGCACGCCACCGCGCCGCTGGTGCGGTTGTCCGAGGAACTCGGCATCCGGGTGGCCAACACCTTCCACGGCAAGGGCGTGATGCCCGACGATCACCCGAACGGCATGGGCACCATCGGCTTCATGCGGCACGACTACGTGAACTTCGGCTTCGACGACGCGGACCTGGTGATCGCGGTCGGCTACGAACTGCAGGAGTTCGACCCGGTCCGGATCAATCCCAAGGCCGACAAGCGCATCATTCACGTGCACCGCTTCCCCGCCGAGGTCGACGCCCACTACTCACGTGCACCGCTTCCCCGCCGAGGTCGACGCCCACTACTCCGTCGACGTCGGCATCGTCGGTGACATCGGGGCGTCACTGGACGCGCTGCGGGAGGCCCTGGCGGGCCACGGCTTCGAGGGTGCGGATGCGGCCGCACCCGGCGCCGACCTGCTGAGCGAGGAGTTCGCCCGCGGGCAGGCCGACGCCCGGTTCCCGTTGGCCCCGCAGCGCATCGTCGCCGACACCCGCGCAGCACTCGGACACGGCGACGTCGTACTGGTCGACACCGGCGCGGCGAAGATGTGGATGGCGCGGCTGTACCCCACCTACGAGGCGAACACCTGTCTGATCTCCAACGGCCTGTCCACGATGGCGTTCTCGCTACCCGGCGCGCTGGGCGTGAAGCTGGCCCGGCCGGACGCCAAGGTGCTGGCCGTGATGGGCGACGGCGCGTTCCTGATGAACTCCCAGGAGATCGAAACCGCGGTGCGCGAACGTATCCCGCTGGTGGTGCTGATCTGGGAGGACAACGGGTACGGCCTGATCGAGTGGAAGATGGACCTCGAACTCGGCGACCACTACTACGTCGGCTTCGGCAACCCCGACGTCGTCAAGTACGCAGAGAGCTTCGGGGCAAAGGGCTACCGGATCGAGGCCGCCGACGACCTGCTGCCAACACTGCGCACGGCGCTGGCCGACGACGGCGTCTCGATCATCGCCTGCCCGGTGGACTACTCGGAGAACCTGCGGCTGACAGACCGTCTCGGTCAGCTCGACGGGACGCTCTGAACCATGTTGTCGGCGACCTCCGACTGCCAGAAGTCGTTGGCGTGCGTGGTGTCCACCTCGAGTTCGAACCTGTCGGTCATGTCCGGGGTGACGTCGGCGACGTCGACGTAGAACTGCTCGTACCACCGGCGGTGCTGGTACACCGCACCGTCCTCCTCGGTGAGCAGCGGATTGTCGATGCGCGCCTTGTGCTTCCAGATCTCGACGTCCTCGAGGAAGCCCTCCCCGAAGGACTTCGCCATCGAGCCCGCGAGCTTCGCTGCCTTGTCCGCGGGCAGACCCGGGATCGCCTGCACCGCCACGCCCCACTGCAGGACGAACGAGTCGTGCGTCACCGGGTAGTGGCAGTTGATCAGGGCCACCTCGATGGTGAAGTCGGGCGCCACGTCGTTGTGCAGCCAGTTGATCATGTAGGCCGGGCCGAAGTAGGTCGCCTCGGACCGCAACTTCGTGCCCTCCCAGAGCTTCTCGAAGTTGGGCGTCACGTCTGGCCTGGCCCTGGACTCCATGAACTGCGTCGCGGTGTGCCCTTCGATCACGTTCTTGAAGTACGTCGGGTAGGCGTGGTGGATGTAGAAGAAGTGCGCCATGTCGACGTTGTTGTCGACGATCTCGCGGCAGTGCGAGCCCTCGATCAGGATGCGGTTCCACGACCACGGCGACCACACTCCGTCGGAGTAGCCGTCGATCTCGGGCGGGAAGAGTTCCTCCGGCGGCGCCGAGCCCTCGGGGTCGTGCCAGACCAGCAGCTGGCCGTTGACCTCGCGGGTGGGCCACCGGCGCGTGCGCGCGAGACGCGGTGTGCGCTTGGCGTAGGGCACCAGCGAGCAGCGGCCCGTCGAGCCCTGCCAGCGCCAGTCGTGGAACGGGCACGCCAGCGAGTCGCCCTTGACCGTGCCCTGCGACAAGTCCCCACCCATGTGCCTGCAGTACGCGTCGAGGACGTGGCGGGCACCGTCGGCGTCGCTGAACACCACCAGCTTGGTGCCGAACGCCTCGATCCCATGGGGCTTTCCGTCGGCGAACTCCTCGGCCAGTCCGAGGCAGTGCCATCCCCTGGCGAAGCGCTCCATGGGCGAACCGGTGTCGATCTCCCGAATTGCGTCGGCCTCGGTCATGGGCGTCCCCTTCGTCGACCACCGACACTAAGCGAAATCGCTTAATTCTTCAAGTAGGATTACCGCATGGCCCGGGGCGAGCAGACCAGACACGCCATCCTCGACGCCGCCGAGCGGCTCATCGCGGAGCAGGGCGTCCGGGTACCGCTGCGCGACATCGCCCTGGCCGCTGGGCAACGCAACAACTCGGCGGTGAACTACCACTTCCGCAACCGGCAGGACCTCATCGACGCGATCGTCGTGCGCAGACTCGAGCCCATGGAGTACGAGCGACGGCTGCTGCTCGAGGGGCTCGACGCGGATCAACGGACCGACGTCGACGTGCTGCTGCGGGTCATGGTGCTGCCGCTGCTCCACGTCGACAGCGCCTACTACGCGCGCTTCCTGCACGCGGCAGCCCACTACCTGCGCACCGACACCGACCAGACCCCGAACTCCGTGTGGCCCGACGTCATGGACGGACTGGCACGCGCGGTGCCCACCACCGACCACGCGAGCCGTCACCGGCGCGTCAGCGCGGTCGCCACGGCCATGTTCGCCCTGCTGGCCGATCGCGAACACCGCGCGCAGAACGAGCCGGACACGGCCGCAACGGCCGAGGAGTTGATCGCGATGCTGGGCGCGATGCTGACCGCGCCCCTTCCGGCCGCGATGGCGGGAGCTAGCCCACGGACTCCCGATACGCGGCGACGATCGGCGCCAGCTCGTCCGGCGTAGCGCCGTGCATGATCACCGCGTCTGCACCGTAGTCGAACTCCTTGCGCACCCGGTCAACGCACTGGCTCGCCGTACCGGTGGCCGACGGCTCCAGCCACTCCTGCGGGATCAGCGTCGCGACGTGT
>JAQSXQ010000636.1 GCA_029256565.1 Mycobacterium sp. | reverse complement strand
AACACCTCCAGCGTGCCGCCGTAGACGCCCATCGGCGAGGCCAACCGGAAGAGGTACTCCGCACCGCCGTCGTCGGCGGCCCCGTCGGCTCCCCCGGTCAACCCTCCGGCGGCGCCCAGGACGTCCATCAGGTCCGGTGTCACCTCCCGCATCGTCTGCGCGATGGCGACCCGGCCGAACATGCCCGCGGTGCTGGCGGCGACCTCGGTCCGCGCGATGCCGCGGCCGAGCCGGTAGGCCACGGCGTCGTCGTCCATCGCCCGCCTGCCGTGCTCGTCGGGCGTTCCGGCCACGGCGGCGACCCGGTCGCACCCCTCGGCGAGCAGCAGCAGGTGCTCGGTCATGACGGCGAGCTTCTGCAGACCGTCGGCTTCGGGTGCGACGGTGCCGTGTTCGGCGTCGAGTGCCCCGCGCAGGACCGCCCAGCCGCCGTCGACCTCACCGATGCGATATCGGTCGGGAATCCGGACGTCGGTGTAGTAGGTGATGTTGGTGCGGTCGCCGTCGACGGTGCGGATGCCCTGGATCTCGACCCCCGGCGTGTCCAGCGGCACCAGGAACATCGTCAAGTCGTGGTGTTTGGGCGCATCCGGGTTCGTGTTGGTGATCAGGAAGACGTACTGCGCGTTGTGGGCGTTGGAGGTGAACATCTTGGAGCCGTTGACGATCCAGTGGTCACCGTCGCGCACCGCCTTGGTCTTGCAGGTGGCGACGTCCGAGCCGCCGTCGGGTTCGGTGTATCCGAGGCACAGCCGGAGCCGACCCGCCAGCACGCCGTCGAGCACCTCGTCGACGAGTTCGTCGGAGCCGAACCGTTCGACCGACTTCGCGACCATCGCCGTGGTGCCCCAGTGGAACCACGGCGTGTGCGCGCGGCCGATCTCCAGCTCCCAGATCCGCCGTTGCACGCGGCTGAACCCACCGTCGGCGGCATCGCGGTAGTCGCGCTCGAGGTAGCGCTGCGTACCGAGCGCGAGATGGACTGCCTCGTCGAAGTTCTCGCCGGTTCTGCGGTCGCGTTCGATCACCTCGTCGGTGACGACGGATGCCAGGAACTCGGCGAGCCGGGTCTGGAACTCAGCGTCCTCGTCGGAGAGTTCGACCCGTGAGAAGTCCATTGGTCGTGCTTAACACCGGCTCGGATATTTGTAAAGCTCTCCGGTGTGGCGTCAGCGTGCCCGCTGCACAGCCGACACGGTCTCCAGGTCAACGATGGCCGCGACCGCGCGGGACAGCCCCTCCAGCGCGACGGCCTCGTCCTGCATTCCGCCGAGCCCCGCGGTGGTCAGCGGTGACACGAACGCATAGGTGACGGCCTGGCGGTAGCGCAGCCACAGGTCCTCGCGGTCGAGCCGGGGCCCACCCGCGCCCTCGAGCGCGTCACGGTAGGTGTCGAGCAAATCCCGTTCCGCAGAACGTCGTTGCTCGACCGGCAGGCCGAGCACCAGGGTGTAGGTCAGGTCGCGCGAGGGGTGACCGCGACGGACCACCTGCCAGTCCAGCAGTCCCGCGCGCCCGTCCCGGACGTAGGTGTTGCCGGGGTGCGAATCTCCGTGCAGGACGGTGTGCGGGCCCTCGTCGACGACGTCGGTGGCGCGCTGGTAGTTCTGCCAGAGCCACTGGCCGGCGTCGATCGGCACGCCTGCGCGGTCGGCGAGAGTGCGCGCCGACGCCTTCATCAGCGCGGGCGTGAGCAGGTTGGCCGGATCCCTCGCGGGCGCGGTGAGCCACCCCAACGGACCTGCGCCGCCGGGTTTCTCGGGAAGCCTCCCCCAGAACGTCCCGTGCAGCTTGGCGAGTACCTCCATCAGCTGCGCCATCTGGTCGAGTTCGAGCGGGTGCAGCGTGTCCGCGAACCGGCACGGCGTGACGGTCATGTCCTCGAGGACGACGACGTAGCGTCCCGTCAGCGGGTCGAATGCCGCACCGTAGGAGCGCGGCACCCCGTCACCGAGTTCGTGCGCCAGGTCGCGATAGAAGCGGGCCTCGGTCTCGCCGAGGCGTGCGAGTTCACCGAGCATGCGTGTGGCGGCGGTGGCGGCGGAGACCTTGACGAACACCGTGCCCGGCAGGTCCGGCCCGGTGAGCGTCAGCCGAGCGCGTGAGGACGTGCCTGACTCGGCGTCGACGACCGACGCCGACTCGACCGGTCGGCCGAGCACTCGCGACAACGCGTCAGGCGTGAGATCGGTGACGCGGCGCGGGAATCGCCGCCGCCCGCCCAGCGCGGCGTCGAGCGCGATCCGTCCTGCGCCGTGTGCCACGTGTGCGCCCAGCCGGGCGGCGCGCATCGCCATCATCGTCTCCAGTCGTCACGACAGAGCGTGACAATACGCGCCCGATTTGTAAAGCTAGTCGTCGAGTGTCGCCGACGGCGGCGGAACTTCGGAGAGGCCAGACCCATGGGAATCGTCACCACCAGCTCGGAAACCGCGTTCACCCACTCCCCCGAGACGCTCTACGACTTCGTCACCAATCCGCAGAACTGGACCAAGACCTACCCCGGCAGCTCGCACGTCGGCAACGCCGACAACGACATGCCGCTGCGCGTGGGCGATACGTGGACCGAGGCGGGTCCCGACGGAGAGCGCATCTTCACCTGGCACCTCGCGATCGCGGTGCGCCCCACGATGTGGGTCTTCACCTCCGTCGGCCGGCTCGGGCACGATCGCGAGGGCAACGGCGGGATGGAGGGCCGCATCACCGTCCACTACCACTTCACCCGGCCCGGTC
>JAQSXQ010000635.1 GCA_029256565.1 Mycobacterium sp. | reverse complement strand
GGTGCCCGCGATCGTCGTCCCCGAAGAACGTCCGTTCGACGAGCAGTGCAGCACCGCGGCCGCCCTGGACCACGCGGGCGTCGCGGTCTCCGCGCCCGGTTGGCCGACCCGCGACCAGTGGCCCGACCTCGTCGCGCGGGCCCGATCCATCGATCGCCGCGGATGGCGCCGGCTGCGGGCCGTCGGCGCCCCGGCGCGCGCGGCCCGGGTCATCTCCGCGTGAGCGCGCCACGCGTTGCCGTCGTCACGGTCGTCCACGGGCGGCACGACCACCTGCGTCGGCAGGAGGACGGGCTGCGGGCGAGTGCCCGCCCACCCGACGTCAGGTGCGTGGTCGCGATCGACGACGACCCGACCGCCCTTCTCGACGACGACGCCGAGGTGATCCCGTGCGACCGGACCACGCGGGGCCTACCGCTCGCACGCGCCCGCAACCTCGGCGCCGAGAGGGCCATCGCGCTCGGCGCCGACCTGATGATCTTCCTCGACGTCGACTGCATACCGGGGAAGACGATGATCGACCGGTACGTCGCAGCGCACGCCAGGGTCCCAGCGCCTGCGCTGCTCGCCGGCCCCGTGACCTACCTTCCGCCGTCCGAGCACGGCTACCCCCTGGCAGGCCTGCCCGAGGCGACGAACCCGCACCCGGCCCGGCCCAACCCGGCGGCCGGCGCGGTGCTCGAGGAGGCCAACCACGACCTGTTCTGGTCGCTGTCGTTCGCCACGACACCGGCGGTGTGGCGCCGCATCGGCGGGTTCTGCGAGGAGTACGTGGGGTACGGCGCCGAGGACACCGACTTCGCCACGCAGGCCGCCCGCCGTGACGTCGCGCTGTACTGGGTGGGCGGTGCGCACGCCTACCACCAGCACCATCCGGTGTCGAAACCTCCCGTCGAGCACCTCGGCGACATCGTGGCCAACGCCGCGACCTTCCACCGCCGCTGGCGCCGCTGGCCCATGCCTGGTTGGCTCGACGAGTTCGAACGCCGCGGTCTCATCACGCGCGCTGACGACCAGATTTCCCTGACCACCCCTGCCGACGCCTCGGCCCTCGCGAAAGGCCCACATCCGACGTGAACTCGCCAGCGCCCCACAAATTCGCCGCGGACGTCGGCCATTGGTCGGACATTCCGGGGTGGTTCCAGTGGCGGGAGGGTCAGGAGGATGCCGCAGCGACGTTCCCGGAGGGGAGCACGTTCGTCGAGGTGGGCTGCTACCTCGGCAGGAGTCTGTGTTCCCTCGCCGAGGTGGTGCGCGACTCGGGGCGAGACTTCACGGTGATCGGCATCGACACGTGCCGGGGCAGCGGCGCAGAAGGTCAGTCGAACACCGACGCCCACGGTGCCGCCGTCGAGTACGGCGGCGGAACGTTCGCGGGGCTGCTGCACCGCAATCTCATCGCCTGCGGTGCCGCCGACGACGTCCACCTGCTGGTCAGCACGTCCCCGGCCGCGGCGAGCCTGTTCGCCGACGGGTCGCTGACCTGGGTACACCTCGACGCGCGGCACGACTACGACAGCGTGGTCGCCGACATCGACGCGTGGGGACCCAAGGTGGCCCCTGGCGGGTGGCTGTCCGGCGACGACTACGACTCCCTGTGGTGGCCCGGGGTCGTGGCGGCCGTTGGGGACAGGCTGCCCGACGCGCACGGTTGGCTCACCGCACAGTGGCGTTGGCGCAAACCGTCATGAACGACCAGCGGGTGTCCGTCGCAGAGTCCTGTTTGAATGGCGGGGTGTACACCTTCTCAGCGCCAAGCCCGCGCCCCGATGAGGAGCTGCCCCCCGGAGTGACTGCCCCTCTCGATGGCAAACCGGTCAACGGCTCGATCGGCGGGGTGGCGCGCGGACTCGCGGGCCTCGACGACGTGGCGTGGAACAGCCTGCATCAGTTGAGCCGCGCTCTTCGCGTCGAGGAGGGCAACCTGGAGACCACGCTGGCGGCCATCCTGGTCGCGGCCGTCGACCTGATCGACGGCGCCAACGCCGCGGGACTCAACCTCTTCGTCAAGAAGAAGTTCGTGCCGCAGGTGGTGTTCGGCGCCGCGCCACCGGTGCTCGACGAGTTGCAGCAGCACACCGAACGCGGACCTTGCATCGACGCATCGCGCGAACAGCACACCGTCGACCTCGCCGACACCCGAACCGATTCGCGCTGGCCGGAATTCACCGAGATGGCAGTGGAACTCGGCGTTCTCTCCATGCTCTGTGTGCCCCTCTGGGTCGACGATCGGAAGCTCGGCTCGTTGAGCCTCTACTCGTCGGAGCCCCACGCCTTCGATCAGACGGCGACCAGGCTCGCCAACCTGTACGCCACCCACGCCGCCCTCGCCCTCGCCGACGCCCAACGCGTCGACCAGCTGCACCGCGTGGTGACCAATCGCGACCTCATCGGTCAGGCCAAGGGCATTCTCATGGCCACCCAGCGCATCACCGCCGACGACGCGTTCGCGTTGCTCACCAATGCCTCGCAACGGCTCAATCGGAAGCTGGTCGACGTCGCCGAGGTGGTCGCCACCACCGGCGCGCTGCCCACCCGGTAGGTACGCCGTCGGGTGCTGAACGCAGTGTGAACCGGCGATGTCGAGCTAATTCGGGTGCCGGTGGTACCAAGGCTCAGGCACCACGTTCGTCACTCGCGTAAGCCCCGCAGCACGCGGCCGACTATTAGCTGTCGTGTGACGCGAAATGCGCTGTTGCAGGCCGTGAAACGGGTTGCCGACGCAACATAACATTCGGATAACGAAGAGTTTCCTAAGCATGTACTGAGAGCTTCGGCGAGCGGGTACGCAACCCTTGGTCGACGACGAATGGAGCGTCGCTCCCCGTCGCTACACTCGATGTCGACCGCGTCTTTCCAAAGATGCTGACCAATCGAAATCTAGGCCGGCGCATGCCATGCCGGCGGAGGTGCCAAAAAGTGGCTAACGGCTTCGTGCGCTCTCACAGCGCGACCGTGGACAGTGCGATCCCGAGTGCGACCGCGACCCGGCAGGGCACCGCGTCCGTCGGACACGGTCCGATCGCAGACATCGCCGTCGACGGCCGGACCGTCGTCGTCACCAACTACGGCGACCACTCGCTCGCGGTACTCGATGCCAATGACCTCACCGTCAAGGGCGGCCTAAGCGCCCGCGAACCGTTCGCACTCGCCGTCGCAGGCGACAAGGCCTACGTGGGCGTGGCGTCGGTGGCCTACGACGCCGTCGCCGTGATCGACACCCGCACCGGCGCGGTCAGCGCGTCCTACCCGCTGTCCTACAGCGTCACCGCGATGACCACGAGCCCCGACGGCAAGCGCATCTTCGCCGGCCGGGCCGCCGACGGTGGCGTGGACGTCGCCGTGATCGACGTCGTCGCACAGCGCGTCGGCACCATCTACCTGGCCAAGGGTGACGACGTCGTGATCGACGCCATGCAGGTCGACCCCTCCGGACGCCGCCTGTACGTCGCCACGTCGGATTCCCGCGGTAGCCGCCTGGTGATCGTCGACCTGGAGAACGCAAGGGCCCGACGGACGCTGGAGATCGGCGCGCCCATCCGTGGGCTGGCCATCGGGCTGGACAACACGGCCTACGTCCTCACCTCCGACATCGAGGACCGCGGCGTCGTGCACGTCGTCGACCTCGTCGCGGGCCGCATCATGGTGAGCGCCGAAATCGCCACGGCACCAACGCAGCTCGCGCTGTCGGTCGACGGCACGCGCGCCTACGTCGTCGACTACGACCGCGTGGTCGTGCTGAGCACCGCCAACCTCGACGTCGTCGACACCATCACGGTGGACGCCAGGCCGTCGTGCCTCGCGGTGAGCACCGACCGCGTGTACGTCGCGGACTACGCCGGCGGCGTGACCGCGTTCGCGGTTCCCGCACCGGCGCCGATGCTGTACGCGCCGTCCATGGCCGCCAACCCGGCCGCGCGGCCGCAGGTTCGCGAGCTGGCTCCCGCCTGAAACGCCAGGGGCGCGTGAGTCAGCGCCACTGATAGCGGGTCTTCGGGCGGCCCTTGCCGTAGTCGGTGTGCCGTACGACGGTGCCCTCGTCGGCCAGTCGCTCGAGGTAGCGCCACGCGGTCACCCGCGACACACCGACCCGCCCGGCGACCTCGTCCGCGGTGAGGCCGTGGGCGTAATCGCGTACCGTACGGGCGATCTCGTCGTTCGTCTGTGGCGCGGCGCCCTTGGGTGCGGCGGACTTCTCACTGCCGGTGCGCAATTCGGCCAGAGCACGATCGACCTCTGCCTGGCTGGCGGCGTCCACCCCGGCCGGCAAGGCCACGCGGTAGCGACGGTAGCGCTCGAGACGGTCGCGGAATGCGGCGAACGTGAACGGCTTCAGCAGGTACGCCAGCGCGCCGTGCGCCACGGCCGCGCGCACCATCTCGAGGTCGCGTTCGGAGGTGATCGCGATGATGTCGGGCGCCGGTCGCAGTCCCGCCAGGGCGGAGGCAAGGCTGATACCGCTCGCGTCGGGCAGACCGAGGTCGAGCAGCACCAGGTCGATGGGGGTATCGCCGGCCGACGCCTCCGTCGCCGCCTGCATGGCGTCACGTGCGGTGTGTACCACCGCGCTCGCCGAAAAGCCTTCCACCCGTTCCAGATACGTTCGGTGCGCTTCGGCGATCAGGTGGTCGTCCTCGACGATCAGAACCGATATCACCCGGACTCCTTCGGTGCGCGACGTCATGACGTGACCACCGGCACCGTCACGGTCA
>JAQSXQ010000634.1 GCA_029256565.1 Mycobacterium sp. | reverse complement strand
TGAAAGACGTCGTGCGCGAACACCATCCACGCGACGTCCAGTTCGCGCGGTCCGACGGTGGCCATCTCCCAGTCGAGTACCGCGACGGGGCGGAAGTCCTCGTAGAGCACGTTGCCGATGCGCGAGTCGCCCCACGCGAGTACGGGCGGCTGCGCGGCCACGTCGTCGGGGAAGTTCTCGTCGAGCCATGCCAACGCCCGCTCGACGGTGGGGGAGCGGCCGATGTCGGGAACGGCGAACTCGTACCACTCCTTCAGCCAGCCGAAGTGCCTGCGGAGCGGGTTGTCGCCGGGCGGGTCCATCTCGGCGAGGAACCCGAAGCGCTGCTGCGGGTCGGGGATCGAATGCAGGTCGGCCAGCACCCGAACGGTTGCGTCCTGCAGTTCGCGCTGTCGCTCCAACGGAGCGTCGGAGAACCAGTTGTCCCCGAACGTGTAGGGCATCACGTCGGGCGGCACCAGGCCGTCGACGTGATCCATCAGGAAGAACGGGGTGCCGAGCACGGTGCCCACGTCGTCGATCCACCGGACGCGAGGCACCGGGACGTCGGTCAGTTCGCCGACCTGGCGGATCACCTCGAACTGGTGGTCCAGCCGGTAGGCCGGGAACACCGGCACGTCCTCCGTGGTCGGCGCCACCCGGGCCACCCACTTCTGCTCGACGGGTCGACCGTCCTGTTGCCATCGACCGGTGAGGATGATCGTCTCCGACGACATGCCGTTGGAGTCGATGCCGCTCTCGACGGTGACGTCGGGCGCGATCCCGCCGGGCATGACCGTCGAGAGCCATTCCGACATCACGGCGGGAAGGGCCGTGGTGTCGCGGGATGAGTGCTGCAGGCGGCTGACGTCTTCGACAGCCGGTTCGTTGGCCACGGTTCACCTTTCCGGAGAATAACGCTACGGTGAGTAGCGTTATGAAAACAGACTCGGGTGCCGATGTCGAGACCCGCGAGGATCAGGGGCGGAATTCGGGCGCCGGTCGACCACGCGACCCGCGCATCGACGCTGCCATACTCGAGGCCACCGCGGACCTTCTCGTCGAAATCGGTTATGCCAACCTGACGATGGCCGCGGTCGCCGAGAAGGCGGGCACCACCAAGACCGCGCTGTACCGCCGCTGGTCCAGCAAGGCCGAACTCGTCCACGAAGCTGCGTTCCCCGCTGCGCCGACGGCGTTGAGCGCCCCCGAGGGCGACATCGCGGGCGACGTGCGGGCGATGATCGCAGCGACGCGCGACGTCTTCGTGACCCCGGTGGTGCGGTCGGCGCTACCCGGTCTCATCGCCGACATGGCCGGCGACCCCGAGCTGAACGCCCGCGTCCTGAACCGCTTCGTCGGGCTGTTCGAACTGGTCCGCGAACGGCTCGAACACGCGATTTCCCAGGGCGAGGTGCACCCCGACGTCGACCCGGTGCGTCTGATCGAGATCGTGGGTGGCGCAACGCTTCTTCGCCTCCTGCTCGACCCCGGTGGTGGACTCGACGACACCTGGGTGGATCAGACCGCCGCCATCATCAGCCACGGCGTCAAGGTCTGACCAGTACCGTTTATGGCATGTACGTGCAGCTGACCGTGAACGACGAGGACGGGGTGCCCGAGGTCTACTCCACTCCGCCCTGGACAGACGATGCGGATGGTCGCGCCGAGACCGCCAGGGTGGTCGTCGACCCCGTCGGCAGGCCCGACGGTGACCGCGCAGGGGTATTGCTGACCATGACCATCGGCGAGGCCCTGGTGCTGGGTCGCAGGATCACCGAGATCGCCGAGCTGGCCGCCGAGGGGCAGTTCTCCCGGCGCGGCACCCAGTGGCGCAAGGAGGTCCAGGACCGCAAGCGTCGGGAGGCCTGGAACGTGCTGATGGCGGGCTCCGACGAGGAGACGCCCGACTAGGCCAGGGCGCCCAACAGCTGATTGAACGCCTCGGTCATCGAGGGGTGGGTGTAGATCTCGTCGCGCAGCGTCGAGGCCGTGATGCCGTGGCGCATGGCCAGGGCAACGGTGTTGATCACCTCGTGCGAGTCGTAGCTCAGCAGCGCGGCACCGAGGATCTCGTCGGTCTCGGCGTCCACGACGGCCTTCATCATCCCCCTGGCCTGGTGCACGATGCGCGCCCGTGGCACGGTCGCCATCTTGGCCACCGGCAGTGCCGCCACCTTGACGCGGTGGCCCGCGGCCCTGGCCTCGCGCTCGGTCATGCCCACCCGGGACAGCGGTGGCGTCATGAACAGCGAGAACGGCACTGCCCGCCGGTCGGCCGTGGAGCGGGACCCGGAGCCGGTGAGTTGATCGGCGACGATGCGGTAGTCGTCGAGCGAGACGTACGTGAACTGCGGGCCGCCGTTGACGTCTCCGACCGCGAACACGTGCGGCACGTTGGTGCGCAGGTGCTCGTCGACCTCGATCGAACCGTCGGGACGAGTGACGACGCCGGCATTCGCCAGACCGAGATCCGCCGTGACGGGATGCCGACCCAGCGCCACCAGGATCAGGTCGGCGTCGGCGGTCGTCGGCGCACCGCCCACCTCGTAGTGCACGGTTCCGCCATCGACGGCCGTCACCTGCGCCGACGTGACCACGCGGACACCGGCCTCGCCCAGCAGTTCCGTTGCGCACGAGGCGATGTCGTCGTCCTCGCGACTCAGGACCGCGTCGTGGCGTTCCAGCACGGTCACCTCGGCGCCGTACGCCGCGTACATCGCGGCGAACTCCAGACCCACGTAACCGCCGCCGAGCAC
>JAQSXQ010000633.1 GCA_029256565.1 Mycobacterium sp. | reverse complement strand
GGATAGGACTGCTGATAGGCGACGATCGTGCGCAGCGTCGCGTCGAGCCGGTCGGCGCGCGCCAGCCCCGCCGACGCCTCGGCGACCGCCCGCTCGTAGTACTCCCGCTCCCAAACGACGAAGGCGTCGAGCAGATCTCGCTTGGACCCGAACCACCGGTAAATCGTCGGACGGGAGACGCCGGCCTGATGTGCGACGTCCGACAGGCTCAGCTTGGTGGTGCCCCTGCGCCCGAGCACCTCGGCCGCGGCGGTGAGGATCCGCTCCCGGGTGGGGTTGTCGATCTCGGGCTCGGTGAGGTCGTCCATGGCGTCCCTGCCCTATCGGCCCGGCATCGGACGGACGAGCACCGACTGCTGGATGCCGCCGACCGCACCGTGGGCGTCGAACAGCGTGCCGAAAGTCGTCCCGATCCCGTCCGGCCCGTAGCTCGTCTCGGCGCGGATGCCGATCCACTCGCCATCGGGCACGCGGTGCACGTGCACCACCAGGTCGGTGTTCATGAACGTCCACTGGCGGATGTCGAGTCGGGTGCCGATGCCGTTCGCGTCGTCGGCGACGGTGAACAACCGCTGCAGCGGTGTCAGCGCCTCGCCCTGCACCAGGTCGACGGTGGGCCGCAGCCAGGACTCGCCGGGGCCCTCGGCCAACGGTGTGGTGAGCCAACGCCAGTCGATGCTGTGCACGTAGTTGCGGTCCCAGTCCTTGGCCATGTCGCGGCTCGCGGCCTCGGCCAGCGGGCGCAGGGGCGGTGCCGCCGCGTGCTGCACGGCCGAGGTGTCGAGCGTCGCCAGCCGCCATCCGCTGGCGCGGGCCACGGCTCGCGGCGCGCCATCGGGCCCGGCGGCCAGCAATTCCGCGCCGACCAGTTCGATCTGCCTGCCGGGGCGTAGCACCCGGCTGCGGACCCACAGGTCACCGTCGGCGGGTACACCGCCGAGTAGGTCGACCATGACACGGCTCAACCTGGTGTCGGTACGCGGCGCGCACCGCTCGAGCCCGCGGACCAGCAGTGCGGACACCGGCGCGCCGTGCTGGATCGACGCCGACCACGTGCTGCGCACCAAATCGCCTGCGCGGAACCGCTCGCCGGTGTCGTCGGCGTCGATCAACTCGTAGTAGCAGTCGGACATCGCGACCCCCGTCAGTGCTCTCGACTTCAGTGCTCGAAGATGCCCGGCGCAGGCACGTCGACGACGATCGCGTCGACGCGCGAGGCCTTCGTGCCGATCAACCGCTCGGGATGGGCGTCGGTACTCGACAGCAGGAACAGCGTGCGGCCCGCGGGACCGCCCAGCGCGCAGGCGATCGCAGTACGCCCGGCCATGTCGATGCCGTGGGTGACCTCGTGCCGCCCATCGCCCGCGTCGACGATGCGCTCGAAGCGATGGGCGAGCGTCATCGCCGCCCACACCCCGCCCTCGGCATCGAGTGCCAGGCCGTCCGGCGGACCAGAGAGGCCGTCGGCGAACACCCGCCGCTCCGACAGTGCGCCTCGGCCGTCGACGGTGAACGCGGTGAGCCGCCGTCCCGTCGACTCGGCGACCACCAGCGTGCTGCCATCGGGCGTCAGCACCATCCCGTTGGGGAATTCGAGATCGTCGGCGACGACCGACACCGAGTCGTCGTCGCCCTCTCGTGGGTCGATGCGGACGATCACACCGCCGTCGCGGGCCTGCGACCCCACGTAGGCGCGACCGGCGTCGTCGATGACCATGTCGCCGAGGTTCGCCGGGACCACGTCGGACAGATCGGCCAGCAGGGTCACGTCGTCCCCGTCGTACCGCAGGATCTGGCGGTCCTCGGTGGAGACGATGAGAAGCGTTCCGTCCGGCCGGAATCCGAGCCCCGACGGTGCACGGCCCGGTAGCGGGAGGGTGCTCATCGCACCGTTGAGGTCGACGGTGTGCACGGCCTCGCCGAGCATGTCGGAGAACCACAGCAAGCCCTCGAACCACCGCGGCCCCTCGCCGAAGCAGAATCCGTTGGCCAGTGGCGTGGGGTTCACGACGCGCCGAATCGGGGCGACAGCGGCACTACTTTACAAAACACGCCTTGAGTGTCACGCTCGCTGGGTGTCACTGTCAACCACCGACCTGACGCTCGGACGGTCGTGACGCCGGCGATGCGGGACTTCTCGTACGACCCGTTCGATCCGGCGGTGATGGCCGACCCGCTGCCGTACTACCGGGCGCTGCGCGACCGCCATCCGGTGTACTACGTCGAGCAGTGGGACACCTTCGCGCTGTCCCGCTTCGCCGACGTGTGGGACGTGTTGGGCTGCAACGACGGAACCTTCGTCGCGTCGGAGGGCACGCTGCCCGCGGCGACGGTGCTCGCGCGGCACAACGATGGACCGGTCGACGATCCGCCGTTGCACCCCATGCCGTTTCACGCCAACTTCGACGATCCCATCTATGGGGGAGTGCGCGGGTCGCACTCCAAACCGCTGCGGCCGCGCAACGTCGCCGGGCTCGCCGACCGGATCCGAACGCTGGCCAACGAGCGACTCGACGAGTTGCTCGCCCGCGGCTCGTTCGACCTGACGCAGGACTACGGCGGCATCGTCGCCGCGTCGATGGTCTGCGGGCTGCTCGGCCTGCCCGACCACGTGGCGCCCGACGTGCTCGGCACCGTCAACGCGGGCAGCCTCGCCAAACCCGGTGACGGCGTGAACACCGCGAACGCCAGGCCCGGCTACCTCGAGTACCTGGTGCCGCTGGTCGAAGTCAGACGCGC
>JAQSXQ010000632.1 GCA_029256565.1 Mycobacterium sp. | reverse complement strand
GGGTCGCCCTCGGTCATCAGTGCCATCAGGTCGGCGTCGGTGGTGAGTGCCATGAACCGGCTCTGGTCGGCGTCGAGCCTGCCGATGATGACGCCGGTGGTCTCCGGCCAGTCGTAGCGCACCGAGTACGTCTCGATGGTGCCCCGGCCCTCGGCGTTGCGGGTGACCGCGACCTTGGGTTGCGCGGCGATCTGCGCCTGCAACTCCTTGCTGCGGTCGGGCGCCCAGTCGCCGGGCTCGGTCGAGTAGACGCCCACCGAGTACTTGCTCATGACACCGCCATTGGCGCCGACGAGGCCGTACGCCCCCGGCTTGTCCCGCATCGCGGCGACGGTCTCGGCGATCCCGTGCAGTGAGTAGCTGTTGCCGGGGCCGCCGAAGTAGGGCAGCCCACCGGTCAGCGTGAGGCCGCGCGGATCGTCGGGCGTCAACCCGAACTCGTCGCACACCGCGAACACCGGGAACGGGAAGCAGCTGTAGAGGTCGAACGTCGAGACGTCGTCGATGCCGATGCCCGCGACCCGAAGCGCTTCGGCGACGGCCTGTTTCGCGGAGATGCTGATGCTGACGTCGGTGCGGTCCAGCAGGTCCTGCTCGGTCTGGTCGGCGTGCCCGCGCAGGTACACCCACTTCTCCTCGGGCACACCGAGACGGGTCGCGGCGGCCACCGACATGACCAGCGCGGCGGCGCCCTGGTTGACGGTGTCGCGCGCCACCAGCAGGCGGGGATACGGGTCGCAGATCATCCGGTTCTCGTCGGTGACCGTGACGATCTCGTCGACCGAGCGTTCGACCGGGGACGACGAGAACGGGTTCTTGGCAGCGACTTTCGAGAACGGCGCGAACAGTTCGGCCATCTCGCGCCGGTAGTCGGCGACGCCGAGGCCGAGCCGGGCACGACGTGCGTTGTCGAGGAGGCCGTACTGCACGGGCGCGCCCGTCAGTCCGTGGCCCGCGGTGTACTCGCTCATGTACTGCTCGAAGCCGTAGCCGCGGTCCTCGAGTTGGCCACCGACGTGTTCGGTGAAGTCCGGCTTGTCGAACTTCTCCCCCGTCGCTTCGCTCGCCTTGGCCCGGTCCGCGAAGTACTTCGCCGTCGATCCCGGTTCGGAGCCGACGATCAGCGCCACCTCGATGTCGCCGGCGGCGATGGCCCCGGCGAACTCCGTCATCACCTTCTGCGGGCCGTTGCCGCCGATGGGCTCGAGCACGGCGCGTGCCGGGTCGGCGCCGATGCGCCGAGCCACCGAGCGCAGGTAGTTGTCCGACGCGCCCAGCGGCGGGTCGGCGAAGGGCGTGCAGATCTCGAACTGCCGCAGCCCGACGAACACCTCGATGGCCGCCGCGACGTCGTCGGCGGACGCTCCGGTGTCGGCGAGTGCGGCCTGGGTGGCTCTGGTCGCCAGTTCGACGGCCGAGATGCCCTGATAGTCGGGGTCGTCGAGGCGTTCGGTGAACTGCCCGACGCCGACGAGCACGGGGGTACGCGGGTCGACCTGCATGACAAACCTCCTGGCACGTGTTAATTCGTCACGCTAATAGAACCTGTTGCAGTTTGGCCAACGGGCCAGATGTACGCATGATTCGACGTACATCAACTCTGTTGTACGTCGGACCGGTTGTATACGCTGATTTCATGTCCTGGGAGCCGCGTCCGATGTCGCTCGTCGTCGGCGGAATCGTGCCGCCCGAGGACGTCGTTGGGCGGGTGCGCGAGGCAGGCGAGGTCCTGGCGTCGCTCCCGGCTGCCGGCGCGGTACTCGTCGGCGATCGCAGGCACGGCAAGACATCGCTGTCGCGCCTGGTGCAGCGCCTTGCCGCCGACCGCGGCGCGGTCGTGGTCGCCGTCAGCGCCGAACGGGCAAGCTACGCGGACTTCGTCGCCGCCCTCACCAGTGAGCTGGCCCGGCTCGACCCGGGGTGGGCGCAGGAACTCGCCAGGATCCGCGTCTCGGTCACCGCGGGCCCCGTCCGCGTCGAGCGCGACGTGCGGGCGGCCGCCGCCTTCGACGAACTGCTGAACCGCGCCATCCGGCGGACCGACGGCCGGCTGCTCGCCCTGTTCATCGACGAGGTCAGCATCCTGGCCCGCAACCTGGAACGCGAACAGGTAGGCAGCGGCGACGCGTTCCTGCACCTGCTGCGGCGCCTGCGGCAGGAGAACCAGGGCAGCCTCGCCACCGTGCTGTCCGGCTCGATCGGGTTCCACCACGTCTCCGGCGACGCTCCCAGCACCGTCAACGACATCACGAAGATCGCCGTCGGGCCCATCCGTTTCGACCACGCCACGTATCTCGCCGAATGCCTGCTCATGGGCAGCGGCACGCCGACGACCGACCGCCACGCCGTCGCAGCGGCCATCGCGTCGGCCGCGGAGAACGTCCCCTACTACATCCAGCACCTGGTGGCCGCAGCCCGCAAGTCCGCGCAGACGACGGGCACCGCAGCGGCACCCGAACTCATCGGACGGCTCGTGGACGACGCCGTCGACGATCCGTACGACCCGTGGGATCTGCGGCACTACCGGGACCGGTTGACGCACTACTACGGCGACGATGCCCCGGCGATAGCCAAGCTCCTCGACGTCTACGCGCACGCCGACGGGCCCCTGACCGTCGACACCGTGCTGACCCGACTCCGTAGCGAGGGCAGCACCATCGCCGACCGCGACGCGCTGGTCGGGTTCATCGAACGACTGGTCCTCGATCACTACCTGATCCGCACCGCCGACGCCGACCG
>JAQSXQ010000631.1 GCA_029256565.1 Mycobacterium sp. | reverse complement strand
CCGATCGTCATCGACCACTTCAGGTACCGCGGCCGCCAGAGTTTCGCCATCAGATGCCCGATGGACACCTGCTCGAGGTACTCGCGGTGCGCGTGGCCCACCTCGGCGGCGTGACAGAACACCGGTGTGCCATGGGTTTTCGCGAACCAGATCGCCGACCCGAAGTGATCGACGTGCGCGTGGGTCAACAGGAACGCATGGATGTCGTCGATCCCGTAGCCCAGCTGGCGGACCGAGTCGATGACTTCGTCGCGCTGGCCGGGGAAACCGGCATCGATGACGAGGACACCGCTGTCGTCGGTGACGAGGGTCCAGTTCACCAGCTCGGTCTGCGCGAAGTGCACGGAGTCGGTGATGGCCGTGAGAGCCGCCATGCGGTGAGTGTAGCGAGACGGGTGGAATAACCCGCCGACGTCAGGAGTAGAAAAGAAGCGTGGCTGAACTCAAATTGGGATACAAGGCATCAGCAGAGCAGTTCGCCCCGCGCGAACTCGTGGAACTGGCCGTGGAGGCCGAGGCGCACGGCATGGACAGCGCCACGGTCAGCGACCACTTTCAGCCCTGGCGGCACGAAGGCGGACACGCTCCGTTCTCTCTCGCCTGGATGACGGCCGTCGGCGAGCGGACCAAGCGACTGACCCTCGGCACCTCGGTGCTGACCCCGACGTTCCGCTACAACCCGGCGGTGATCGCGCAGGCGTTCGCGACCATGGGCTGCCTGTACCCGGACCGGATCTTCCTCGGCGTCGGCACCGGTGAGTCGCTCAACGAGATCGCCACCGGCTTCGAGGGCGAGTGGCCGGAGTTCAAGGAGCGCTACGCGCGGCTGCGCGAGTCGGTGCGGCTGATGCGCGAGCTGTGGCTCGGCGACCGCGTCGACTTCGACGGCGAGTACTACAAGACCAAGGGCGCCTCGATCTACGACGTGCCCGAGGGCGGCATCCCGATCTACATCGCCGCTGGCGGCCCGCAGGTGGCCAAGTACGCCGGCCGCGCGGGCGACGGCTTCATCTGCACCTCCGGCAAGGGTGAGGAGCTGTACAAGGACAAGCTCATCCCGGCGGTGAAGGAGGGCGAGGAGGCCGCGGGCAAGGCGCCCGACGCGATCGACCGCATGATCGAGATCAAGATCTCCTACGACACCGATCCCGAGCTGGCGTTGGAGAACACCAGGTTCTGGGCGCCGCTGTCGCTGACCGCGGAGCAGAAGACCAACATCCACGATCCGCTCGAGATGGAGAAGGCCGCCGACGAGCTGCCCATCGAGCAGGTGGCCAAGCGCTGGATCGTCGCCTCCGATCCCGACGAGGCCGTCGAGAAGGTCAAGGACTACGTGGACTGGGGCCTCAACCACCTGGTGTTCCACGCGCCCGGCCACGACCAGCGCCGCTTCCTCGAGCTGTTCCAGCGCGACCTGGAGCCGCGGCTGCGCAAGCTCGGCTAGCCGACGGGAGCCGTGGGGCGACCGGTGATGCGGTACACCCGGAAGCGTTCGTCGCCGGTGGCGCCGTAGACCGAGTGCACCAGGGTGCCGAGGCCTGCCCCGTCGTTCCACAGGCTGGGGTAGCGCACGTTGAGTGCGTCGGCGTCGCTGATCACGGGGTTGCTCGAGACGATGTAGCGCACGCCGAAGTCCCACGGCCGGTTCATCACCGGGTTGAAGTCGTAGTCGCTGGTGATGACGAACTGCTTCGGGTTGTTCGACGACAGCCAGATGCCCCAGGTATTGAACGTGTCCATGAGCACCGAGCCCTCGGGCAGGTGCCTGCGGTCGAAGTAGTCGGCGAGCGATCGGTCGTTGACCATCAGCCTGCGGAACCACTGTTCGGTCGGCGGGTAGCGCTGCGGATCGGCCAGCGACTTGAGCCCGAACTGCAACTGCTGGTTGCCGATTCGTTCGTCGGACATCGCCCGCACGGTGACGGGGATGCCGATGAGCAGCGATGCGGCCAGCAGCGCGGCGCCCAGCCGGCTGACCAGGTCGCCGGCCCGCCAGCGGCCTGGTTCGTCGTCGTGCGGCGTCCAGCACGCCAGCGCGATGCAGACGACGAGGGGTATCGCCAGCAGGTAGAACCGGAACCAGCCGAACGTCGTCGACGAGTACTGGCTCCACGCCGCGAAGGCCAGTACCGGGCCCATGGTCGCGATCGGCACCAGGACGGCGACGTTGCGCCGCAGCGCCGCCACCACGACCGCGCCCGCCACCGCGACGCCCAGGAACGGCTGCATGCCGAGCAGCCGGGCGCCGATGACCACCCAGTCGTCGGACGCCGCCTGCCCCAGCGGCCCACCGCGTTCCGCCGCTCCCGCCACCTGGCTGCCGTTGCCGTACTGCGACGACAGGGTCGCGAACAGTTCGCCCGACACCACCCACCCCGTGACCGCCCAGATGGTGAAGGCGCACACGAGCGGGAACATGACGATGACCACGCACAGGATCGCCGAGTCGATCCGCCCGGACGATCGCGCACGCCGGAACGCGATCACGGCCACCAGGGCGGCAGCACCCACTGCGGCGGGCACCACCTCGTAGCGGGCGAGGTAGCCGAGCCCGAGAGCGATTCCCGCCCAGGCCAGGTCGCCGACCCGGTCGTGGCGGATCCACTGCATCAGGTGGCGCACGCACCACAGCAGGAAGAACGTCTCGGCGGCCTCGCTCATCCCCGACGCGCCGTACACGACGATCATCGGCTGCAGGGCGAAGCACGCGACCGCCAGCCAACGCCACGCGGCGCCCACGGC
>JAQSXQ010000630.1 GCA_029256565.1 Mycobacterium sp. | reverse complement strand
TGGGCCGGGTACGGCATCGACCTGCTGGTGCCCTTCGTGTTCTTCGTCCTGGTCACCGGCTTCCTGGCGATCCAGGTGAAGGCGGCCCGCATCCACACCTCGGTCGAGCTGACACCGGAGTACCTGCGCCAGGGCGCCGAGACCATCCGGATCGCCGAGATCGTCAGGATCTACCCGGAGGCGTCCGGGTCGGAGGTGGAGAAGTGGCAGTCGGCGCGCGCGATCGGCGAGCTGACCGGCGTGCCCCGTGGCCGCACTGGCATCGGCTTGAAGTTGTCGAACGCCAGGACCGCGCAGGCGTGGGCGCGCAAGCACCGCCAACTGCGGGCCGCACTCGAGTCGCTGGTGGACGAGTCGTGAGGGTGCGCGCTGTCGTCGAACTCGTCGTCGCGGTGCTTGCGGCGGTGGGATGCGTGGCGTGCTGGATCGCCGCCCGGTCGAGCCAGTTGGCGCCGCCGGTCGCGGCCAACGAGCCGCTGCGGACCATCGACGCCTACGACCCCTCGCTGATCGCCCTGTCGCTGGTGCTGGCCACGGTCGCCGGGGTTCTCGCCGTCGTCGGGGTGGCTCGCGCACGCGGTCGGTGACGCTGCTCACACGCGTTGGTACAAAGTACGGAATCTGTAACACTGTTCCCATGACCGAACTCGCCGAGAATGGACGCCGCGCCGATGCGTCGCCCGCCGCGCACGACGATGCCCTGCCGCTGGGGCCGGAATCGCTGGTCTGGAAGTACTTCGGCGACAACCGGATGTACCTGATCGGGCCCCGGCCCGCCGTGCTGCAGAACATGCTCGCCGAACTGGGTCAGGGCGTCCTGGACCACTCGGTGTTCTTCGACGACACCGCCGCGCGGGTCAAGCGCTCCATCCCGCCGATCATGACGACGGTCTACGGCAGCGACGACGACCATCCCGGCACCCAGGTGCGCGACTTCCACCGGGACATCAAGGGGGACATGCCGAGTGGCGACAGGTACCACGCGCTCGACCCCGAGACGTACTTCTGGGCGCACGCCACGTTCGTCGAGCAGGTGCTGTACTTCGCCGACACGTTCGTCAAGCGTCTGACCGACGCCGAGAAGGAGCGGATCTACCTCGAGTCGAAGACGTGGTACCGCCGCTACGGCGTCAGCGACCGGCCCATGCCCGCCGACTACGCCGGCTTCGTCGAGTACTGGGACCGGATGATGAACGAGATCGTGGTCGCACACCAGACGGCCAGGTACGGCGTCGGCTACGTCACCAAGGGATTCCCCAAGCCCAAGGGCGTCGCACCGCTGGTGTGGCGCGTCGTGGCGCCGCTGTTCAACCCGGTCGCGGCGTTCCTCACGACCGGCGGGCTGCCGCCACGTGCCCGTGACCTGCTCGAGCTGCCGTGGACCGACCGGCAGGAGAAGGCGTACCAGGCGTTCGCCGCGCTGTGGCGGTCCGCGCCGGTGAACTGGGTGTGGAACCGGCTGCCGATGAAGGTGCGCTACAACTCCTACGCGCAGACCGGCTATGGCCGGGTCTGACGCGATGGAGCTGATCCTCGACGCGGCCCTCGTCGAGTTCGAGAGGCACGGCTTCCGGCGGGTGGCCCTCGACGACGTGGCGCGCCGCGCCGGGGTGAGCAGGACCACGATCTACCGCCGGTTCGCCAACCGCGACGAACTGGTCGGTGCCGTCATCGAGCGCGAGAACGTGGCGCTGTTCGCCGACATCGCGCACGAGCTGAGCCAGGCCGGACCGCAGTCGAACTACTACGTCGAGGCGTTCACGAGCGCGATCCTGCGGTTCCGCGGGCACCGGGTGCTCAACCGGATGATGACCGAGGAACCCGCGCTGGTGCTCGACCTGGCGCGCCAGCACTACCCGGCGGCGATCGAGCGGATGGCCGAGGCGCTGCGGGTGATCTTCCCGCCGGGCTTTGCCGACCGGGTGGGCGCCGACGTGGTCGACGACCTCGCCGACACGATCCTGCGGTACGCGGCCATGGTGCTCTTGCTGCCGACCGCCGAACGCCTCGACACCGCCGACCAGATTCGCGAGTTCGCTGCGCGGCACTTCCTGCCCAGCCTGCCCCTGGCACTGAGAGGTGCGCGGGTCTGACCGGCCCACTGTTTCGTAGATCACACAATTGGGCAGCCAGTGGTCATGACGGACCAGGACACGAGCGACAAGAGCGAGCAGGACGCCGACGAACGGGAGCAGCAGCTCACCGAGAAGCCCGAGGTCACCGAGGAGCATCGCGAGGCTGCCAAGGAGATGGCGAGGAGCCAGGACGACAGCCGGGAGACGGTCGTGATGCCTGGCACCAGCAACACCGTCACGGGTACCGCCGTGTCCGAGTGGCTCGATGACGACGGCAAGCCGAAGTACGGCGAGGTCGCCGAGGGCGGGATCAAGCGCGAGGACGTGATGGGCGGCGACCAGGACGCCAGGGGGCACGAGAAGGACGAGTAGCCCCCTAGGCTCGGAGGCGTGAACTCGCTCGATTCGATCGCGCCGGCGTTCCGCGACATGGCGCATTCCATCGTGTGGGCGTCGGCCGCGACCGTCGACCCCGACGGCAGGCCGCGCACCCGCATCCTGCATCCCATCTGGGAGTGGGACGGAACGGACCTGACGGGTTGGATCGCCACCGTGCCGACGCCGATCAAGCGGGCCCACCTCGATGGCAACCCCGAGATGTCGGTCAGCTACTGGGCACCATCGCACGACACCTGCAGCGCCGACTGCACCGTGCAGTGGCACACCGA
>JAQSXQ010000629.1 GCA_029256565.1 Mycobacterium sp. | reverse complement strand
GCCAGACCCACCGCGGCCAGCGTCGCGCCGACGACGTCGATGCCCCGGCGGGCACCGGTGCGGGCGTCTTCGGCGGGCAGCCGGGTGGTCAGGTACAGCGTCACCGCCAGCGGCAGCAGGTTGAGGCCGAACACCCACCGCCAGTTCAGCGCGTCGACCAGCAGTCCGCCCAGTGGCGGGCCGACGACGAACGCCGTGCCCGTCCACGCCGTCCACGTGCCGATGGCCCTGGCCTGCGCGGCGCCGGTGAAGCGCGCGTTGATCATCGCCAGCGAACTCGGCACCAGGAACGCGGCGCCGACGCCCTGCAGGCACCGCGCGGCGACCAGGATCCAGCCAGTGGGCGCCACCGCGCACAGCAGCGACGCGACGGCGAACACCGCCAGCCCGAGGCGCAGCACGCGCAGTCGGCCGTATTCGTCGGAGATGGCGCCGGCCACCAGGATGAGCGCGCCGAGGGCGAGCAGGTAGCCGTCGACCACCCACTGCTGTAGCGCCAGCCCGCCGCCCAGGTCCGTCGAGATGGCGGGCAGCGCGAGGTTGACCACCGAGCCGTCGAGGAATGCAACGAAGGACGCGAGCACCGCGACGGCGATCACCGACCGTTCGGCGGCAGCAGTCCGTTGCATCGAGCGTCCGTCAGTCGGTTGTGCGTCAGTCGGTGTGTGTCGCCCTCGAGGGCTCCTGCGGGCTCGGTGCGGACTCCGGCGCGTCCGGATCCCCGTCGTGCTCGCGCAGCGCGCGCTGCGCGGTGCGGATCGCGAAGTAGGTGACCAGCGCGGCGACGGCCGTCAGCGGCCAGCCCATCGCGATGCGGGCGACGCCGAGCAGACCGGTCTGGTCCTCGTCGTAGAGGTGGTTCTGCACGATGAAGCGGGCGCCGAAGACTCCGGCCCAGAACAGCGTGGCGACGTCGAAGGCCAGGACCGCCCTGCGCACGCGCCGCCAGCCCCGGTCGCGTCCGTTCGCCCAGCCCCACACGTAGCCGACCAGCGGCCTGCGGATCACCACCGACAGCGTGAACACCCCGGCGTACACCAGCGACGACCAGATGCCGAGGAGGAAGTAACCCTTCGACTCTCCGACGACGTAGGCGACCAGCGCGCTGACCCCGACGGCGAAGAATCCGGACACCGCCGGTTGCAGCGACTCGTGCCGGATCAGGCGCCAGAGCAGGATCAGCGTGGCCACGCCGAGAGCGGCGTAGATCGCGGGCATCAGACCGAACAGCGACGACACCGGTACGAAGACCAGTACGGGCAGCGAGGAGTAGATGAGCCCGCTGATGCCGCCCATCTGCTCCAGGACGGCCTGCGCGCTCAATTTCGATTCGGGCTGGTCCGGCTCGTCGGCCGCGTTCGCGTCGTCGGTCCCCTTGGCGGGACCCGTCACTTCTGAATCTCGTAGTGCGGGTTGTAGATCGCCTTGCTGCCGTTCTCCAGCGTGCCGAGGCGTCCGTGCACCCGCAGGGTGCGGCCCGAGTCGATGCCGGGAATGCGGCGCTGTCCGAGCCAGACGAGCATGACCGAGTCGGTGCCGTCGAAGAGTTCGGCACGGACACCGCCCGCGCAGCCCTTGGACGCCGTCTCGACGCACCGCAGGGTGCCGACCATCGTCACTTCCTGACCGCGACGACAGTCGATCGCCTTCTGGGCGCCGGTGCAGTCGGCCTCGTCCGTGAGTTCGTCGACGTCGAGTCGTTCAGGGTCCTCCGTCAGCCGACGGGTGAGCCGACGCAGATAACCTTCGGCCGTGGCCATGGTCTCTCCTGACCGCTGTGGCGAATCCACCGTGGATTCTCCCTAACCAACGCCACGGTAGACCTCTTGGTTCCGATGCGCCACGTCGTCCCCGGGCGTTGCGGACACACCGAATCGGCCGCACACGGCACCATCTACCGATGGCCATGAATCTGCACGGTGCGACCGCAGTTCTGCTCCCCGGCACCGGCTCAGACGACGACTACGTGCACCGTGTGTTCTCCCCCACACTCCACGGGTTGGGCGTGTCGGTCGTGACGCCGCGACCCCGGCCGGATCGGCTGCTCGACGGGTACGTCGACGATCTCGACGAGGCGGCGCGCAGCGGTCCGATCCTGGTCGGCGGGGTGTCCATCGGGGCTGCCGTCGCCGTCGCATGGGCGCTGCGGCACCCCGCGGCGACGCTCGGGGTGCTGGCGGCGCTGCCGGCGTGGACCGGCTCGCCCGAGGGCGCACCCGCAGCGCTCACCGCCCGGCACACCGCAGAACTGCTGCTGCGCGACGGCCTGGGCGCCACCGTCGCCGGCATGCGGGAATCGAGCCCGCCGTGGCTGGCCGAGGAACTGACCCGGTCGTGGGCCGGTCAGTGGCCCGGACTGCCCGACGCGATGCTCGCCGCCGCGGCGTTCGTCGCGCCGACGAGCATCGAGCTGGAGGCGCTGGCCGTGCCGATGGGCGTGGCCGCCGCGACCGACGATGCCGTGCACCCCGTCGAGGTGGCACTGGAATGGGTGTCGGCGGCGCCGCGCTCGGCACTGCGCACCGTCACGTTGGACGCGATGGGTTCGGACCCGACCGTCCTCGGCGACGCGTGCGTGGCCGCCCTGCTCGACGCGGGCTAGCCGCCGGTGATCGTGCGCAGCTGCTGCATCGCCGACCCCTGCTCGCTGCGGCGGGCCACGGGTGCGGCCTGCTCCGGAGCCTGCGGCGCCTGCGGTGCGGTCTGCTGCTGCGCCTGATCGGCCACCATCTGCTGGGCGCGGGC
>JAQSXQ010000628.1 GCA_029256565.1 Mycobacterium sp. | reverse complement strand
CGACGACGGCCGGATGCTGCTGGTGGACTGGGACGTCGCCGCGGTGATGGACCCCCTTCAAGACCTCGGTGTCCTCCTGGCCGAGGTGCGCCCCTTCGACTCGAGCGCGCGGCAGGCATTCGAGGTGGCGTGGGGCAGCTTCGATCAAGCCCTGTTCGACCGGGCGCGGGTCTACGGGGTCGTCGACTGCGTGCGCTGGGCTTTGATCGGCGCCTACGCGGATGCGGCGCGGCCGGGCACCCTCGAGTACTCCAAGCTGTCCGACTGGCAGTTCGTACGCGCGCGAGCCGGGCTGAGCGACATCCACTTCCACGATCGCCTGAGGAACCTGTGACCGGCACCGATACCGTTCGCGACACCACCGGGAACCGGGCCGTCGGTGCCGCCCGCAACGAGGCCGAGCGCAGTGTCGAGGCAGCGCTGGCGGCCATCGAGCCATGGCGGGGCAAGCGACTGGAATACGCCCCCGTGCTGGGCGGGCTGCAGAACAGCAACTGGCGGATCACCGTCGAGGGCACCGACACTCGTTACTTCCTCAAGATTCCCGGCGCCGGCAGCGAAACGTTCATCGACCGCGCGCTGGCCAACGAGGCCGCGCGTCGCGCCGGCGAGCTGGGGATCGGTCCCGAACTGGTCCACTTCGACACCGGCACCGGCGTCGAGGTCATCGAGTTCCTGGAGGGCTACCGCGCCTGCACCAACGGCGACTTCAAGGACGTCGCGATCCCCCACCAGATCATCGACATCTACCGCGTGCTGCACTCCGGAGGATTGCTGACCGTCACCAAGACGATGTTCGACATGATCGACGAGCACCTCGCCCAGGCCAAGGAGCTCGGCGTACGGCTGCCCGAAGACGCCGAACTGATCCTCGGCGAGTACCAGGTGGCCAAGGAGGCGCTGCTGGCCTCTGGCCTGGATCTCGCTGCCTGTCACAACGATCCGATGCCTGGCAACTTCCTGGTCGCTCCCGGCGAGCCGATGAAGCTGGTGGACTACGAATTCGCGTCGAACAATGAACGCGCCTACGAATTGGCGCTGCTGACCACCGAGATGTTCTACACCGAGGAACGCACCAACGAACTCGTGGAAGCCTTCTACGGCCGGACCGACTTCGGCCTGCTGGCCCGGGTCCAGGTGTGCGGTGCGCTGGCCGACGTCAAGTGGGGCCTGTGGGCGTGCGTGAACCAGCAGCTGAGTTCATCGTGGGACTTCGACTACCACAAGTACGGCTGCTGGAAACTGATGCGGGCGCGGCTCAAGATGACCGATCCGCGTTGGCCGTTCTGGCTCAAGGCGCTGTAGCGAGAACGGGTTTGGCGTCGGCCCAGGGCCGCGCCGCCTCGTAGTTCGCGGCTGCACGCAGCACTGCGGCATCGGCGCGATGCGCGCCGGCGATCTGCAACCCGACCGGTCGACCGTCGGCGGTGAACCCGGCCGGCACCGTGATGGCGGGCGTCGTGGTCATGTTGAACGGGTAGGTCAGCAGCCACCCGAGCAGCTGCCGTTGCAATGACTGACCGTCGAGCCATTCGGGGGCGAACCGCTCGAGGGGGAACGTGGGCGTCGCCAGGGTGGGGCTGACCAGGATGTCGTAGGTGCGCATGAATTGGCTGAAGGTGTCCCACATTCGGCCGCGGAAGGCTTCCGCGCGGCCGATCTCGGCGGCCGTCAACGTCTCGGCCTGGGCGAAGATCTCGATCAGGTTGTCGTCGACCTGTCCCCGCTGCGACTTCCAGTCGAGCACGTCGTACTCGCAGGAGTAGCCCGGCACCCACAGCCCCTTCCACATGGCCTCCTCGGGATTGCCCCAGTCCGGAGTCGCCTCCTCGACCACGGCGCCGAGGGTCTCGAAGGCCCGCACTGCGTCTGCGCACACTGCGACGACTTCGGAGTCGACGTGCCCAAGGCCCAGGTTCGGAGACCAGGCCACTCGCCAGCCGCTGACATCGCCCTCGATGGCTGCGGCATAGTCGATCCCGTCGGACGGGACGCTGTTGGGATCGGAGTCCGAGGGGCCTGCCATCACCGAGAACATCAGGGCGGCATCGGCGACGGTCCGGGTGATCGGTCCGTGGAAGACGTGGGTGTAGTGCCGTCCGTCGAGCAGCGTGTGCGGGATGCGACCGAGCGACGGCTTGAAGCCCACGACACCGCACATCGCGGAGGGAATGCGCACCGAGCCCGCGCCGTCAGCGCCCTCGGCCAGCGGACCCAACCCGGCTGCGACCGCCGCCGCGGCGCCGCCGCTCGACCCACCGGCGGTGTGGCCTCGGCGCCAGGGATTGTGCGTGGGGCCGTAGAGGTGGCTGTCGGTGCCGCCGTAGTAGCCGAATTCGGGTGCGTTCGTCTTGCCGAGGAACAGGCCGCCCGCGTCCCTCAACCGGGTGACCACCGTGGCGTCATGGGTTCCCACGTTGCCGGCCAACGGTTTCAGCGACGAGTCGAACGGCAGCCCGGCCATCGTGGTCAGGTGCTTGATCGAGAATGGCACCCCGTGCAGCGGCCCGCGGGTCCGGCCCTCGGCCACCTCGTGCTGCAGTTCGGCGGCGTCGGCCAGCACCTGTTCGCGGTCGAAGTGGACGAAGGCGTTCAGCTGGGGATTCACCGTCTCGATGCGATCGGCGAACTCGCTTGCAATCTCCGTCGGACTGAGCGAACCGGTCCGGACGGCGTCGGCGAGCACGGTGGCGGGCGTCCAGCACAGTTCTGAATCGGGCACGGGTACAGCTTATGAGGCAACTCGT
>JAQSXQ010000627.1 GCA_029256565.1 Mycobacterium sp. | reverse complement strand
CCGCCGCCGACGTAGAGGACCGGCTTGCTGGCGGCCGCGATGAGCTTGGCGGCCTCCCGGATCTGCCTGCTGTGCGGCTTGGTGTTCGGCTTGTAGCCGGGCAGGTCCATCACCGGCGGCCAGCTGAACGTGCACTGTCCCTGCAGGATGTCCTTCGGGATGTCGACCAGCACGGCGCCGGGGCGACCCGAACTCGCGATGTGGAACGCCTCGGCGATCACCCGGGCGATGTCGTCGCCCTCGCGGACGAGGAAGTTGTGCTTGGTGATCGGCATCGTGATGCCCGAGATGTCGGCTTCCTGGAAGGCGTCGGTGCCGATCAGCCCGCGACCGACCTGTCCGGTGATCGCGACCACGGGGATCGAGTCCATCTGCGCGTCGGCCAGCGGGGTGACGAGGTTGGTCGCACCGGGCCCCGACGTCGCCATCATGACGCCGACCTTGCCGGTGGCGTGGGCGTAACCGCTGGCGGCGTGGCCCGCGCCCTGCTCGTGACGGACCAGCACGTGGCGCAGCTTCACCGAGTCGAACAGCGGGTCGTAGACCGGCAGCACGGCGCCGCCGGGGATGCCGAAGATCACGTCGACGTCGAGTTCCTCGAGCGAGCGGATGACCGCCTGGGCACCCGTCATCTCAACGGGGGCAACCCTTTTCGGCTGCGGTGCGGATGCGGTGGGGACGGCTGGCGCGCCGCTGCTGCGGTGCGTGGATGCCGGCGGTCGCGTGGTGGGTGCGCTCACGGTGTCCTCTTCAGTCCTGATATCGGGTCGTGCGTTTCTGGGGCAACAAAAAACCCCCGTCAGCTTCCGCTGTACGAGGGTGCGCGTCGGTGTTCGTAGCTCCCGACTGGTCAGTCAGTCTGGTTACGCACCAACGCGCGAACCAATTACTACGAGAATGCCGAAGCTCTGCATAGCGGTGACGGTAGTCCTCGCACTGGTCAAAGGTCAAATTCCGGTCCTCCACCCGCAGTGGGAGGATGGACGGGTGAATCGGAAGAAGTCTGCGCCGGAAGCGAGCGCGGCACCAAAGCCCGTGGTCATCAGGATCGCGCCGACGGCACTGCTGGCGGTCGGGTTCTTCACCGTGGCCCTGTTGAGCATCGTGATGGCCCTGCCGGTGTGGGGTACCGCGCTGCTGATCTTGCCTCTGATCGCGGGCGTGGCCGTCTTCCGCTACCGCACGATCGCCGACCGCGACACCGTGACCGCCCGAACGTTGTTCGGCAGCCGGACCGTGCCGTGGGGCGACGTCGACGGTCTGCAGTTCGACAAGCGTTCGTGGGCGCTGGCCCGACTCAAGGACGGGTCGGCCGTCCGCCTGCCGGCGGTGACCTTCACGACGCTGCCGCAGCTGACCGAGGCCAGCGGCGGCCGGGTGCCCAACCCGTACGACTAAGCCGCTGTCAGGCGAGCGGGTTGACGCCGTTCAGCAGCGCCCACACCGCGACGCCCACGCCGATGCCAAGCAGCAGCGCGGCCAGCGACCCGATGAAGGGGCGCCGAGCCCAACCCCGCCCGGCGTCGAAGCCGTACAGGCCGGGGCCGGTGAGGCACAGCCCGGCGGCGAGCACCAGCAGCACCACCTGGTATTCGTGGCCGTCCGGCAGGAAGAACGGGAAGTGCCCACCCTCGGGTTGCGCGACGACCGCGGCCAGCAGCGCGTTCACCAGGTAGGCCACCGCGGCTGCAGCGGCCAGCGGGGTGAAGAGTCCGAGCACCAGGAGGGCGCCGATGGCGATCTGGGCGCCCGCGCCGACGTAGGTCAGGATGCCCGCGTACTGGTAACCCAGGTCGGCGAGCGACTGCTCGAAGCCGCCGAGACCCTGACCACCCCAGAGCCCGAAGGCCTTCTGCAGGCCGTGGGCGATGAACAGTGCGCCGAGGCCCACGCGCAGCAGCATCAGCCCGAGGTCCTGGGTGCCGCGCTTGCCCGCGGAACGCACCCGGTCGTCGACCATCGGGTCGGGACCGATCTCGACCGGCTCGGCGGAGTTCACGGCGTGCCGGGTGTGCGGCTGCACGTACGGCAGCGGTTCCGGGTCGCCGAGGAGCTGGAACGGGGACTGCTGCTGTGGCGGCGACGCCTCGTAGCGCGGTATGGCGGTGGTCGCCATGTCGCCGGAGTAGGGAGTCGAAGGGACGTCGTCCTCGGGGTCGACCAGGCGCGCCGACGCGGGACGCTCGGCCGAGCCTTCGAGGCCATCGGGCCGTTGCCAGGCGCGCGGATCGTGTGAGGTACTGGTCACGAAACCCAATGTAAGTGCTCGTCACCCCCGAGCCGTGGATTGGCGCGTCGCATTCGGACGTCGTTGCACAGCCGTGACACGTGCCTGACCGCCGGCCTACCGCTCGCCCCGGCGTGGCGCATGTCGCCGAACGATCCGTAACCTGGCCTGCATGAGACTGCACCGGCCGATGCGGGGTGTGCTGGTGCTGCTGTGCAGCGCGTTGCTGGTTGGGTCCGGCTGCGCGCGATTCGATGCAGCCCAGTCCGAACCGTTCACCACCGAGCCGGCGCTCGAGCCCGGGTCGAGTTCCCCGCCGCCTCCCCCGCCGCCGCTGCCGGGTCAGCCCTTCCCCAAGGAGTGCCCCGCGCCGGGCGTCATGCAGGGCTGCCTGGAGAGCACCAGCGGTCTGATCATGGGGCCGGACAGCAAGTCGGCCCTGGTGGCCGAGCGGCTGACGGGCGCGGTCAAGGAAGTGGCGACCAACGCCGAACCCAAGGTCAAGCTGGTGCTGCCGGTGGAT
>JAQSXQ010000626.1 GCA_029256565.1 Mycobacterium sp. | reverse complement strand
GGAAGAAGTGCCGCGGCGCGGGCGACCCCGCAGCCAGGCCACGCATGCCGCCATCCTCGACGCGGTGCGGGAAGTCTTGGTCAGTGGCGGCTATGCCGAAGTCTCGATGGACCGGATCGCCGCACGCGCCGGCGTGGGAAAGCAAAGTCTCTACCGCCGTTGGGCGTCCAAGGCACCGTTGGTCGCGGAGGCGGTGATGGATGCCTATGGGCAGGGCCCGTCGTTCGACTTGCCCGATACCGGCGACCTGGCGACCGACTTACAAACGTGGCTCCGCAGGCAAGCCGCCTATCTCGCCTCGGAGCACAACGTTGCCCTCAGCCGCGCCCTCGTCGTCGCCACCGCCGACGACCCAAGCGATGGCAAGGCTCTGTACGACCAACTCTCACGCCCGCACCACGACGCCCTGCTGGCGCGGCTCCGCAACGCTGCAGCCGCCCGCGAGGTTCGGCACGACGCCGATCTCAACGCCGCGGCGGAGGCGCTCATCGGCGCCACGCTCTATCGCATCGTCAGTCAGGTCAGGACATTCGAGGAGACGGTCGAACACCTCGAAGGACTGGTCGACGTTCTACTGAGAGGGCTGCGGCCGTGACGGGCCGCCGACTGTAGACGGCGATCCCGCTAGTTTCCGGTCCGGTCGGGCGTTCGCGTGAATCGCCTCGCGGCAGTAGGCAGCGAGGCCCGGGAGCCCGAATGTCTCGTCGTAGGTGGCGACGTATCTGGGGTCGCTCACGTACATGTCGCCCAGATTGCGATGGAAGGACGGCGGGCAGTCGTAGAACCAGCGATTCACGTGGAGCCGGTGTTGCTCGGCGGCGTTCATCGCTTCGTCGGAGTCGGCCGGGAGCCCAGCGCGGAAGGCGTCCGACAGGGCCTTCTCGACGGCTTCCCCCTCGGCTTTGATCTGGATCCATTCCTCCTTTCCGTAGGCCTTCTTCCGGCGCTGCGATTCCTTCCACTCAGCGGTGTCGCCCCACTTCTGCTCTGCTTCCGCCTGGTAGTCGTCGAAGCCGTCACCGAAGAGTTCGCGCATGTCGTCGTCGGTAATGGGTGTGTTCGTCATTGCCTTCTCCAATGCCTTGTCGATTGCCTCGACGAGGCCCTTCATCTCGTCGAGCCGGGACATGACGCGTTCGCGCTGGCGGACCAAGTGGCTGACCTCGTCGCCGTCGTTCAGCAGGCTTGCGATCTCGTCGAGCGACATCTTCAGCCGGCGGTAGACGATGATCTGGGACAGGCGCGTCAGGTCCGCCGGCGTGTAGAGCCGATAACCCGAGGCTGCACGCCGGCTCGGGGTCAGCAAGCCAATCTGGTCATAGTGGTGCAGCGTCCGGACCGTGATGCCAAATCGCTCCGCGACGTCGCCCACCGTGAGTTCGTCCACCTTCGTCTCCCGCGTCACGTCAACCAGGCTGGTGCCTCACGTTGCGTGAGGGTCAAGTGTTCAGTCAACAGAAGGCTGAGACTGAGCACCCGTCCTATTCCATGCCGCGTCGGCGGGGAGTCCAGAAGGGCTTGGTGCGTACGTTGCGCCGGTCCCAGCTCCGCTCGTCGACGAGGATGCGTCGCAGCGTCTGCACGGTGCGCGCTTCACCGGCGAGGTAGGCGACGCCGGGATGATCGGGCAGCGCGAGTTCGCGCAACGCCTGAGCGAGTAGTTCGGAGTTCTCGGCGGAGGCGTCTCCACGCTCGACTCGATGCAACGGGCGGTCCAGCTCGAGATGGTCGGCGGCGGTGGCTGCTTCGACGACACCGTAGACATCGGCGTCCTCGGGCAACGACCGCAGCATCGCGGCGAACGCGACGGATGCGGTCTCCTCGCCGGCGAACAGGTGGTACGGCGCATTCTCCCGTAGGACGAAGTTGCCCTGCGGGTGGGTCATCTGAACGCGATCCCCTATCGCCGTGCCGGCCGACCATTGTCGGGCTGGGGTCGGGCGGCCGGGGTCACCACCGTGATCGAGCATGACGATGTCCAGAGTGCCGAGGTCGGGGTTCGCGTCGTAGATCGAGTAGGTGCGCAGTGCGTCGTGCGGGTGCCAGCGCAGCGCGGACTCGAGCAGGCCGCCGACCTGTAACCGGACGTGCTGACCCGGTTTCCAGGACAGCTGCTTCAGTCGGTCGTCGCGGACGCGGATGCGGCGCATGGTGGGCGTCAGGTTGGTGATGTCGGTGAGCGTCGCCGTGAGGAACACACTGTCGCGCAGTGTGTTCAAGAAGGGGATCGAATCGATGAGTGTCGCCACGGGGTCTCCTCGTTGGTTCCGTTTGATCGGGTAGTTGGCTGGTCGCGGCGCAGTTACGCGGTGTACACCGACATCTCGTTGCCGCGGCCCGGGTCGAAGGGCAGGGGTGTCGAGCGGTATCCGTTGATGGGGTTCCGCACGTAGGTGAGGTAGTCGCCCGCTTCGTCGACGGCGTTCTCGGCGATGACCAGCGCTCCCGCATTCAGATGGGGTTCGAGGATGTCGAGTACGGGCAGGTACAGGCTCCATGCGCCGTCGAGCAGTACGAGATCGATCCCGCCGTCTACGGCGTCGCGCAAGGTCTCCAAGGCGTCCCCGACGCGGATGTCGACCACTTCGTCCAGTCCTGCGGAGGCTAGATTCTGCTGTGCGCGTGCGGCTTTGGTCGGCTCCAGCTCGGTGGTCACCAGCCGACCACCGCCACCGTCGCGAATGGCCGCGGCGAGGTGAATGGTGGAGATGCCGAATGAGGTACCGAATTCCACGATGTGCCGCGCTCGGCG
>JAQSXQ010000625.1 GCA_029256565.1 Mycobacterium sp. | reverse complement strand
GATGAACGCCACGGTCTCCGCGACGTCGGCCGGGCTCAGCACGTCGATCTCGGTGAGCAGGTCGGCCATCAGCTTGCTGGCATCCGGGTCGGTCACGTGGTCGGGCAGTTCGGTGTCGACCATGCCCGGTTCGACGGTCGAGACTCGGACCATCTTGCGGCCCAGTTCGACCCGGAGCAGCCGCGTCAGCTGGCTCAGGTACGCCTTCGTGCCGGAGTACACCGAGAACTTCTCCAGCACCCGCGTGGCCGCGATGGACGACGTGGTGACCAGATCGGCGGGACCACCCGCCGCGGCCGCCGCCACGAGCTGCGGCACGAAGGCTCCGATCGTGTTCATCACCCCGGTCACGTTGAGATCGATCTGGCGCTGCCAGTCGTCGACCCGAAGGTCGTCGATGGCCGAGACGAGCTGCACGCCCGCGTTGGCGAACACCAGGTCCACGCGCCCGAGTTCAGCCGCTACCCGCTCGGCGGCGGCGGTCACGGCGTCGCGGTCGGTGACGTCGAGCGGAACGGCCAGTGCGGTGCCGCCGTCGGCGGTGATGCGCTCGACCAGTGCGTCGAGGTTGTCCTTGCGGCGCGCCGCGACCGCGACGTTTGCGCCGAGTTGGGCCAACCGCACTGCGGTGGCCTCGCCGATTCCGCTGGACGCGCCGGTCACCACGGCGGTGCGACCGGCCAGCGGGGTGGCTGCGATGACTGTCGACATGACGTGTTCCTTCCTCTGGTGGATGTGCAGGTGGATCACTGCACTCGAATCAACCACCCGAACTCCCGCCGATAGGGGCCCAAGGTTGCCCAGCCGATCGGGGGACAGAATGGGCCACCCTCGAAGATGCCGAGGCCCGCATCGCACGTCAGACTGGTGTTCGTGGACGACCACCGCAACGACCTCGCCGAGTTCCTCAGTAGTCGACGCGCCCGCATCAGCCCCGAGGAGGTCGGCCTGCGCGGCGAGTTCGCCCGCAGGCGGGTACCGGGTCTGCGCCGCGAGGAGCTGGCGCAGCTGGCCGGCGTGAGCGTCGACTACTACACCCGGCTCGAGCAGGGCCGGAGCCGCAGCGCGTCCGTCGACGTCCTGGACGCACTGGCCACGGCGCTCCGGCTGAACGACGCCGAACGCGACCACCTGCACCGGCTGGGCCGCCCGCAGCCGGCCAAGCGCAGGAGCCGCCCCCGCCCGCAGCACGTGGACCCGACCACGTTGCACCTGATGGAGCGCCTCGACGAAGCCGCGTCACCGGCCTTCATCCTGGGTCGCCGGCTCGACGTCCTGGCGCACAACCGGCTGGCAGGCGCGCTCATCACCGACTTCCTACGTCTGCCTGCGCCGCAACGCAATCAGGCTCGATTCGTCTTCCTCGACCCCCACGCCCGCGAGCTGTACGAGGACTGGAAGCAGGTGGCGATGGACACCGTGGCGATGCTCCGCGACGACGCGGGCCGACACCCCGACGACCCGAAGCTCTCCGAACTGGTCGGCGACCTGTCGATTCACTCCGAGGAGTTCCGTACCTGGTGGCCGCGCCACGACGTGCAGCGCCGCACCACGGGCACCAAGGGCTACCACCACCCGGTGGTCGGCGACCTCACCGTCCGCTACCAGGCGCTGAATCCGGGCGGCGACGACGACCAGACGCTGATCGTCTACACCACCGACCCCGGTTCGGCGTCGGACACCGCGCTGCGGCTCCTCGCCAACTGGCACGAGCCCGATTCCGAGACGCCGTCCGAGCGGGCGGACACGACACGAGAGGACGTGGGCCGATGAGTCACGACGAAGCAGGCGATCAGGCCATCGCCGTGGTGCGCCGCAACACCGAAGAGGTGCAGGGGCGCGGCGACTTCGAACTGTTCGAGGAACTGTTCGCCGACGACTTCGTCGACCACACTCCTCAACCCGGCACCACCGCCGACAAGGACGGGGTGCGGGTGCTGTATCACCGCTTGCGCGAGGCTTTTTCGGACTTCCACCCGGAGATCCACTGGCAGACGGTGGACGGCGATCTCGTCACCACGTTCAAGACCTACCACGGGACGCACACCGGCGACTTCCTCGGCATCGCACCCACGGGCCGCACCGTACGGTTCGACACCGTCGACGCGATGCGGGTGCGCGACGGGCGCATCGTCGAACACTGGGGGGTCGCCGATCTCTACGGGGTCGTCGGTCAGCTAGGGGCATCCGGCGACGGGACCGGCTAGACGACCCCGGCTAGACGACACAGGGCCGCCCGAACCGGGCGAACGTACCCGTCGAGAACAGGGCACGCAGCCGCTCGCCTGCGGGCGTGACACCCGCCGCGGCCACCAGTTCGTCGGCGATCCCCGAGACCTCGGCGGCGCGAAACGTCCACGGCGCGTGCTCGTTCGGCACCCACCACGTCCGGCCCGCCTTGCGGGTGTGCGCGCCCCACCGCGCGGTCAACCACGTCTCCAGCGGCGTCGCGGTGACGGGTGCGCCGACGTCGACGGTGATCTCCGAGCGCAGCCCGCGGTCCGGCCACCTGCGCGTGGTGACGTACGTGATGCGATCGCCGGTGCGGGTCAACCGCATTCGCGCCCAGGTGTACGGAAGGCCCAGCGCCGCACGGGAGATCCCGACCATCGCGAGGCGTTCGGTCTCCAGGGACCGGAACAGCACGCCGTGCCTGCCATGGTCGTCGGTGGAGTACAGCCGCACGTTGGTCTCGAGGAAGTCACCGAAGTACGGAACGGGCGTCGGCGCGACGAACGACAGGTCGCGCATGGC
>JAQSXQ010000624.1 GCA_029256565.1 Mycobacterium sp. | reverse complement strand
GGAAGCCTGCTCCACGACGCGCTGCGCCACACTCAGGCGGGTGGACACGTTCCACCTGGCCCCGGCACGTGGTACGTGTGGGCCCCGGACATCGAATCCTCTACAGCGTCTTCAGAATCTCGTTCACCTGGAGATGCGTTGGGCCTAACACGCGACGGCCGCGGTCGGTGACCGGGGCACACGGCGACGGGAGAAGCTGCTCAACGAGGTACCCGCATTCCGAGCGGCGATGAACACCACGGTGGCGCGACACGCTCCGCAGGCGGCCACTGACTGACAAGGACAGCGCCCGACGGCTTTCGCCGGCCCGCGAGCGTCACGGCAACCCGTTCGCCAACGACGGATCGAATCCCGGCGCCGACTGGTCCCACCCCGGCGGCATGTGGTCGGAGCCCCGCGGCTGCGACGCGTAGATCGGCACCTGAGGAGCGGGCCCCGGCAGCGACATGTCATACCCCGGCAACTGTCCGTAACCCGTCGGCGGCCCGAACCCGGGGGCCGCCTGGTCCGTGCCCGCCAACAACATGGAGGCCACGAAAGCGGCGGCCTGCGTGGTGTACCCGGGCACATAGC
This sequence comes from Mycobacterium sp., assembly GCA_029256565.1. Taxonomy (GTDB): domain Bacteria; phylum Actinomycetota; class Actinomycetes; order Mycobacteriales; family Mycobacteriaceae; genus Mycobacterium. The sequence goes on along the minus strand of JAQSXQ010000624.1, from coordinate 2,188 downwards.
CGTCGGTGTGACCGCTCCACTCGTTGCCGGTTCCTGCGTGACAGATCGGATCGGCGGGGTTACAGAGGTCGATTCCCTTCCCGGCGAACATCTCGGACTGGGAAGGCAGCTTCGTACCCGAGCGGTTCGCGACGTTGCCGAATGTGGCGATCGCCGCGACGTTGGTCGCGAACGAAGAAGGCATAGAAGCGCCCCACGCGATCCCGACGATGGGATTGCCGGCGACGATGTTGATGACGTTCGCCCCCTGCGAGTAGCCGCCCAACACGATCTTGGTGTCGGGGCACGATGTCGCCGTGGCTTTGATGCGCTTGATTGCGTCCTTGGCGCCGTCCCCGCTGCCAAGCTGCAGCTTGCCCGCGTCGTAGTCCACCGCGTAAGTCGCGATGTTCAGGCCGACGGCCTGCTCGCGCAACGCGTCGACGAAGGCGTTGCCAACGGCGCCCATGCCCTTCGGCTCGTCGGTGCCCCGTGCGAAAATCACCTCGGCGTCGGCGCAGTCGGCGGCGGACGCAAGCGGCACGCCGTTCGGAGACCATAGTGGAACGGCGGCGATGCTGAGCGCGGCAGCGCCGCGGCCGATCCAGTGACCCGCCGATCGCAGACCCACCGCGCGCGAGCTACGCCCACAATGAGGAAACATGTCTTGAATCTATCGGTTCGCCAGTAGAAACGCGCAAGCCGTGGCTTTTCAGCGAAGTTCGAGGCGGCGCTGTGGCACCCGCCCGACCTGCCTGCTTGCGCGGCGACCCCAACGAAAAGGGCCCCCATCTCTGGGGGCCCTTCTTCGTACCGGTGGAGCTGCCGGGAATCGAACCCGGGTCCTACGGCATTCCCTCAAGGCTTCTCCGTGCGCAGTTCGCTATGTCTCTACTTGGATCTCTCGTTCACGCGAACAAGACGAGATGACGATCCCAGTCGCTGTTTGATGTCCCCATGGGTCCCGCGACCGAACCCATGGGTGGGTCCCTCTAGCTGATGCCAGGGTCCGGGCCGAGGGCGCTCCCGGTCTGACAGACACACCGTCGCTTAGGCAGCGAGGGCGTAGTCGCGCTGATTTGAATCGGCGCTTAATTGGTTGCAACGACGCTTACGGTGGTCAATTGCCTGCACCGGCACGCTTCCCTTGAATCGATGCGCGAAGTCGAAACCGTTCAGCCCCTCGCATCCCTGCCAACTTCAGCAGGATCTCTCATCTTACCGGCAGGTATGACAAACGCCAACGGCGTTTCATTCCATCTAGATCACGTAGTTCAGGTTGGCGACGATCCGCTGGCCCACCTCGACGTCACCGCCGTACTCGATGTCCTGTGGCCGGCCGGCGACCATCGGTCGCCCACCGCACAGTCGGGTGAACTGCAGGCCGTCCACCTCGATGGTGGTCGTCGGTTCGGCGCCGCCGAAGTCGTCGACGAGCGCCGCCCGGCCGTCGACCGCGACCCGGATCGTGCGCGACAGCGGTCCGGTGAGGCGGATCTCCACCCGTGACCCGTCGGGCGCCTTGCCGCGCTTGCCCACCACGAAGCCCATGCTGACGGTCATCTCGTCGAGTGCCAGCCGGGCCGTCGGTCCTTCGAGATCCGCGTCGGCGGCCGCACTCGACAGCGCGTCGCGGATGTCGTGCTCGTGCATCCAGCAGTCGAAGACTCGGATGCGCATGAACCGGCCATAGGTGTCGGGTCCGGCCGGGGTGGCGGTCGCAGCGTTCCACTCGTCGTCGCTCATCGCGGTCAGGACCTCGCGACGGCGACCGGTCACGCTGCGGAAGCGCTCCAGAACCCGCGCGCCTGGCTCGCCGCTGAGGTGGCGGACCCAGCATTCGTTGAGTTCGCCGATCGGGTTGCGCACGTGGTCGAGTGACGAGACGTCGTGCTCCGGCGTCGGTTCGCCGAGCAGCATCGACTCGGTTCCGATCACGTGGGCGACGACGTCGCCGACGCACCATCCCGGCAGCGACGTCGGCGTCGACCACGCCTCGGCGGGTACGTCGGCGAGCAGACGGTCGATGTCGTCCCACGAGCCGAAGAGGCCGTCGAGCACCTCGGTCTTGTCGAGCAGGGTCAGGGGTCGTGAAGGGCTGTTCACCCGACGACCGTAGCGCGTGCGCCTCAGCCCGCTGCGATCATCGCGACGGCGGCCAGCGCCAGCACCATGCCGGCCGCCTGCCAGCGCGTGACGCGTTCCTTCA
>JAQSXQ010000623.1 GCA_029256565.1 Mycobacterium sp. | reverse complement strand
GCTCGCCCGGCGATGCCGTGCTGCACGGCGACCAGCACCGCGTCCTCGCCGCGCGGCGCCTGGTAGGTGTCGAGATTCATCGGGCAGGTCTGCTCATCGCGAATGCACTTCGGCGGTCGGCAGCAGGACCGTCTCCCACTTTTGCTTGCTGGTGAGCACGGGCATGGCCTCGCGGTACACGCGGCGCATGCGCTTGAACTTGCGGGCCAGCGTCAGGTGCTGGCGCAGCGACGTGCGCAGCAGGTCGAGCATCTGCGCCCGGTCGCGCTGGCGGTACACGACGCCACGCCCGTCGGCCGTGGTGACCGTGACGCCGTCGACCCGGCACAGCAGGAACCAGCGCGCGTCCTGGGTGGCCACGTTGAGCTGCGGCCGCTGATGGTGCGCGGGATCCTCCCTGCGCAGCTGGTGGAGCACGCCGCGCGCGAGGCGGATGCCGATGGCGGGCAGCGACACCGGCGGCTTGTGCACCTTGCGCCGGCCCGACGGGGTGGGCAGCGAGGTGGCACCGGGCAGCACGACGGCATCGGGGAACTCGGCACGCATCGCGCGCACCTCCGGCAGCGCACTCTCCAGGATCGAGAAGATGTGCTCGGGCCCGGCGAGGAAGTCGGCGATGGCCTTGTTCTGGATGGCCACCGTCGAATACTCGAGGCAGAGAAGGTGTTTGACGGTCGCCTTCAGCGAACTGCGCAGCAGGCCCTTGGTGTCGCCGTCCCAGTGCATCGCGGAGACGACCAGCCGGTTGCGCAGGTGGAAGTACGCCTGCCAGTCGATGGCGTCGTCCTTGTCGCTCCACGCCATGTGCCAGATGGCCGTGCCCGGCATGGTGACCGTGCCGTAACCGTGCTCGGCGGCGCGCAGACCGTACTCGCAGTCGTCCCACTTGATGAACAGCGGAAGCGGCTGCCCGAGTTCCTCGGCCACGGCGCGCGGGATCATGCACATCCACCAGCCGTTGAACTCGGCGTCGATGCGGCGGTGCAGGATGGCGCTCCGCGGATTGTCGTCCGCCAGTGGGTACTTGGCGAAGTCGTGGTCGTACTCGGTGTACGGGGCGTTGGTCCACATGAAGTCGTCGCGGTCGACGACCTCACCCATCACGTGCAGGTGCGAGGGCTCCTGCAGGTTCAGCATCTGACCGCCGATCAGCGTCGGCGTCTTGGCGAACCTGTTGAGCGCCAACGCCCGCAGGATCGAGTCCGGCTCGATGCGGATGTCGTCGTCCATGAACAGGATCTGTTCGCAGTCGGTGTTCTTCAGCGCCTCGTACATGACCCGGCTGTAGCCGCCGGAACCGCCGAGGTTGGGCTGGTCGTGGATCGACAGGCGGTTACCCAGAGGTGCTGCGGCAGCGGCGAAGTCGGCGTGGTCACGCGCCTTCTTGTTGCCCTGATCGGAGACGATGACCGCACCGACGACCTCGTCGACCAGCGGGTCGGACGTGAGTGCGGCGAGCGCGTTGACGCAGTCGGACGGACGGTTGAACGTGGGGATGCCGACCGCGATGTTGGCCCGGCCCGGTGCCGGCTGTGGGGCGTACCAGCCCGCGCTGTGCACCGTCACCTTGGAGTCGGTGGTGATGTCGAACCAGATCCAGCCGCCGTCCTCGAACGGGTCGAGGCCGATCTCGAACTCCGCCACCGCGGTGGTCGACGCGTCCTTGCTCGACACCTCGTCACCGCTGACGGTGATCCGCGCACCGGTGGCCTTCGACCGATAGACGTCGACCCGTGCGCTGCCGGTGAGTTCAACCCGCAGCACCACCGAGTCGAGTACCGACCAGCGCCGCCAGTAGCTGGCGGGGAACGCATTGAAGTAGGTGGCGAACGACACCTCGGACTCGGCGCCGATCTCCAGGGTGGTCCTGCTCGGCGCGTGCGCGCGCCGGGAGTTGGTGGTCGACTCCTCGATGTAGAGCTTGCGCACGTCGAGCGGCTCGCCTGGCCGCGGCAGGATCACGCGCGACAGCAGGCTGACCGCTCTGGTCTGGCCGGCGTCGAGCGCTCCGGACGGAATGTCACTCATGCTCGGTCGCTTTCGTCTCGCGTCAGGGGCGCACCGTCTCGCAGGTGCGGCGCCAGGGTGTTGTCGTACGTGTTCAGGGCACTGGCGATCGCCATGTGCATGTCCAGGTACTGGTAGGTGCCGAGCCGTCCGCCGAACAGCACCTTGGCCGAGGCGGTCTCGGCCTTGGCGCGGGCCCGGTAGTCCGCGAGGGTCTGCCGGTCGGCCTCGGTGTTGATCGGATAGTAGGGCTCGTCGTCGTTCTCGGCGAAGCGCGAGAACTCACGCATGATGACGGTCTTGTCCGTCGGATAGGCCCGTTCCGGGTGGAAGTGCCGGAACTCGTGGATGCGGGTGTAGGGCACCTCGGCGTCGTTGTAGTTCATGACCGGCGTGCCCTGGAAGTCGCCGGTATCGAGCACCTCGAGTTCGAAGTCGAGCGTGCGCCAGCCGAGCCTGCCGTCGGCGTAGTCGAAGTAGCGGTCGAGCGGCCCGGTGTAGACCACCGGCGCGTCGGGGCTCTGCGCCCGCAGTTCGTCGCGCACGTCGAACCAGTCGGTGTCCAGGCGGACCTCGATCCGGTCGTCGGCGGCCATGTTCTCCAGCCACGCGGTGTAACCGTGGACCGGCAGACCCTCGTAGGTGTCGTTGAAGTACCGGTTGTCGAAGGTGTAGCGGACCGGCAGCCGGGCGATGTTGGCCGCGGGCAGTTCCTTGGGGTCGGTCTGCCACTGCTTGGCCGTGTAGTCCTTGACG
>JAQSXQ010000622.1 GCA_029256565.1 Mycobacterium sp. | reverse complement strand
TTGACGTTTCCGGCACCTTCGGTCGGCGGCACCGGCACCTCGTGCCAGCCGAGGGTGTACAGCAGGCGGGTGGCGTCGCCACCGAGACCGCGCAGCAGTGCCTCCCGAGGTGCGCGCTTGACGGTGAACTCGCGAATACCGCCGAGGTGGCGGCCATGTAGCGCAGCGGCAGGAACAGATCGCTGACGCCCTGTTCGGCGGCCAGGAGCGCAGGGAACGCGGGGAAGGCGACACCGGTGCACAGGTCCATCAGCACGGGGTGCATCGGCTCGGTCCCGAGCTGTTCGGCGAGTTCGGGACCGACCAGGATGTCGCCGATCGCCTCGCCGTCGCCGAGCCACAGCGACTTCAGGGAGCCCGACCAGGTGGGCCCCCATGCCAGCTCCATGTCGGCGAAGGTCTCGAACAGCTCCTGCGGACGCATGCGGTCCAGTCGTTCGATCGTCTCCTCGACGGCCTCGGGCTGCGCGCCCTCGGGCTCATCGGTGACGTCGCCGTCGTCGGCCGCACCGGCAGCGACGTTGCCGTCGGCGTTCAGCGCCCAGTCCGCGTCCCGCACGCCGTAGGGGCGGCTGTGCACGGTGAACGTGAAGCCACTGCCGTCCTCGAGCGGATGCAACGTCAGCTGCACTTCGCGGGAAGCCCTCTCGGGCAGGATGATCGGCTCGTAGAAGAAGACGTCCTTCACCCGCGCGGGCGTACCGACCGCGGCCAGCGCCATCGCTGCGTACGTCGCGCCGGGCACCACGACGGTGCCGTAGATGACGTGGTCGGAGAGCCACGGCTGCGACTTCACGGACAGCCTGCTGGTGTAGACCGAGTCGCCCGAGGCGAGATCCTTGGCGTTGCCGAGGATGCCGGACACCGCAGGCCCGCCGCCCTCCATCGCGAGCCCCGAGGTCTTCGGCCAGAAGCGGCGATGCTGGAACGGATAGGTGGGCAACTCCAGCTTGCGACCGGGCCTGCCGTGCAGGCTGGCGAAGTCGGGCTGGTGCCCGCCGACGTAGGCCGCGGCGAGCGCGTCGGCGATCTGACGCCGGTCGCCGACGCCCTTGCGCAGCGAGACGATCGCGCGCGGTGCCGCCAGGTGCTCCGGCCAGACCTGCACCGCGGCACCGGTCAGCACCGGTTGCGGCCCGATCTCCATCAGCACCGAGCAGCCGAGCGCCGCGACGGTGCGCACGCTCTCGGCGAATTGCACCGGCTGGCGGGAGTGCCGCCGCCAGTAGGAGGCGTCGAGCGGGGTCTGCGCCGTGAGCACGGCACCGGTGCGGTTGCACACCAGCGGCAACGTGGGAGTCGCGAAGCGCAGTCGGGCGGCGTAGGACTCGAACTCGTCGAGCACCGGTTCCAGCAGTTCGGAGTGGAAGGCGTGGCTGGTCTGCAGCCAGGTGCAGCGGATCGCCTCGTCCTCGAACGTCGCGACGAGCCGCTCCAGATCCTCGCCAGGGCCCGAGAGCACGGTGTTGGGGCCGTTGTAGGCGCCAACCGACACCCGCGGGAACGCGCCCGCGGCCTCCTCGACCTGCTTGGCGTCGGCGAACACCGCCACCATCCGCCCGCCTTCGGGCAGGCTGCCGAACAGTCGGCCGCGCTGCGCCATCAAGCGCGCGCCGTCCTCGAGGCTGAACACCCCGGCCACGCAGGCCGCCGCGTACTGGCCGACGCTGTGCCCGAGCACCACGTCGGGCACGATGCCCCACGACTGCCACAGCCGGGCCAGGCCCATCTCGACGGCGAACAGCGCCGGTTGCGCGAAGGACGTGTCCCGCAACGCCTTTCCGGCTTCACCGCCCGTCTCGCGATCGGTGGCGAACACGACGTCCAGCAGCGGGCGCGGCAGAATGTCCGCCACCGCGTCGGCGCAGCGCTGCACGGTCTCGGCGAACACCGGTTCGTGCGCGAACAGTTCCCTGGCCATGCCCGGGTACTGGCTGCCCTGTCCGGTGAACAACCACGCCGTCGTCGGGCGATGCGTGTGCTCGCCTCGAACGACACCGGGGCGCAGGCGGTTCTGGGCCAGGTCGGCAAGGGCCGCACGCGCGCCTTCGATCGAGTCCACGACCAGTGCGGCGCGGTGTTCGAAGTGCGAACGGCCCGTGCCCGCCGTGAGGCAGACGTCGCCGAGGTCGGCGTCCGGGTTCGTGGTCAACCAGGTCTCGTACCGCCGAGCCAGCGCGACGAGAGCTTCCGGTGACCGCGCGGAGAGCGCGAGCACGTCGACCCGCTGATCCTCCGGCTGCGGTGCCTCCGGCGTCGCCGCCTCCGGCTGCGGGGCCTCTTCGATCAGCACGTGCGCGTTGGTCCCGGTGAACCCGAAGGAACTCACCCCGGCCCGGCGTGGCCTGCCGTTGGTCTGCCACGGCGTCGCCTCGTCGACGACCCGTACGGGCAGCGAGTCCCACGGGATGTGCGGTGACGGGTTGTCGAAGTGCAGGCTCTTCGGCAGCAGGCCGTGCTGCAGCGACAACACGACCTTGATCAATCCTGCTGCGCCGGAGGCGGATTCGGTGTGGCCGATGTTGGTCTTCACCGAGCCCATCAGCAGCGGTCGGTCGGCGTCACGCGAGCCGGCGTAGGCGGCCGCTGCGGCCTGCACCTCGATCGGATCGCCGAGTGGGGTGCCGGTTCCGTGCGCCTCCAGATAGTCGACGTCGCCACCGTCGAGGCCCGCGCGAGCGAGCACCGTGCCGATGAGACGTTGCTGTGCACCGCCATTGGGCACGGTGAGGCCACTCGACGCGCCGTCCTGGTTCACCGCACTGCTCGAGATGACGGCGCAGATGCGATCCCCGTCGCGCTCGGCGTCGCTCAGTCTCTTGAGTACGAGTACGCCGCAGCCCTCGCTACGCACGTAGCCGTCGGCGGAGGCGTCGAAGGTCTTGCATCGTCCGACGGGGGAGAGCATCCGCGCGCGGGAGG
>JAQSXQ010000621.1 GCA_029256565.1 Mycobacterium sp. | reverse complement strand
TTTGCGACGGAAGTCGCCGGGTACCGCCCGCGTCGTCCCACTCACATACGCACTCAGGAGGCACACCATGGCAACAGGAGAAACCGGGTTCGACGACGTCACGTTCGATCTCATCTCGGTTCAGTACCACTCGCTCAAGGCGGGCCACGACTACGGGCAGTACGTGCGTGACGCGCGCAACGCCGGCCTCGACGACGTCGCGTCGTTCTTCGAAGAGGTCATGTCCCAGGACTCGGAGCGGGCGGCGCGCTGCCACGAGTTCCTCGGCAAACTACAGGGTTCCGACGCCGCGGGACCTGCAACCAGCTGAGCCACCTCAGCGGTCTCGCAATGCCGCAAGCGCGGTACTCGCGGCATCGAGTACGTCCTGGTCCGGCAGCTCCACCCGTGCGAGCCACGGGATGTCGGGGCTGCCGGGCTCGCGGCTGCCGATGATCCCGCCCGCGATGGCGGCGACGGTGTCCGTGTCACCGGCCAGACCGATCGCGTAGCGCAACGCCTCGGCCACGGTGAGGCCGTCCTCGAACTTCCGCACCACGGTCACCACTGCGGCAAGCGTCTCGACGGCGTCCAGCGAGACGCCGGCGGGATCGCCGTGCCACCTGCCGTCCAGGGCGCGCGCGAGCGGATCCAGCTGATCCGCAACGGGATTGGCCGTGCACCACTCGACCTCGTGTGCGGCCGCATCGAGGATCGACCGACCGTCGACCGCTGCGCTGGCCATCGCGGTCGCGACGCAGGCCGCCGCGACGGCACCCGGAGCGCCGTGCGTGGTGCGCGACAATCCGACGGTGACGGCTCGGCGGCGGTCGTCGTCGGCAACGGCCCAGCCGATCGGAAGTGCCCGCATGGCTGCACCGTTGGTGTCACCGGCGTCGGCGTGCAGGGTGCCGCTCGTCCGGTAGCGGTCGACCGCGGCGTGGGTGCTCGGGCCGATTCCGCGGATGCCGGGCACAGCCGCACTCAACCTGGTCAGGAAGTCGGCCTCGTCGACCACGGCACCGCGGTCGGCCAGGTAGTCCGACATCAGCAGGGTGAGCGCCGTGTCGTCGGACGTCGCACCCGGTGGCCAGTCGCCGCGACGCGGGATCTCGTCGATCCGCCCGAGATCGACGGCATCGGCCGCGCTGCCCTCCCACGGCACCCCCGCCGCGTCACCGGCGGCGAACACGACGAGTCCCGAGCGGATCCGGTCGCGCGTCTCGGAGCCCGCCATGGTCAGGGCAGGATCGAGTCGACGTAGCCCCCGTCGACGCGCAGGGCGCCCCCGGTGGTGGCCGAGGACAGCGGCGACGCCAGGTAGGTCACCATGTTGGCGATCTCGTTCGGCTCGATCAGCCTCTGCAGCAACGACTGTGGGCGATGCTTGCGCATGAATTCGCGCTGCGCCTCGTCCCACGGCAGGTCCTTGTCGACCAGTTCGTAGACGAAGTCCTCGACACCCGCGGTGTGCGTCGGGCCCGCGATCACGGAGTTGACCGTCACGCCGGTACCCGCAGCGTCCTTGGCGAATCCGCGCGACACCGCCAGGAGCGCCGTCTTGGAGACGCCATAGTGGATCATCTCCTCCGGGATGACGACCGCGGAGTCGCTGGCGATCTGAATGGCCCTGCCCCACCCGCGCTCGACCATTCCCGGCAGGTACGTGCGGATCAGCCGGACCGCGGCGAGGACGTTGACGTCGAAGTAATTGCGCCACTGCTCGTCGGTGATCTCGCGGGCGGGCACGGCGCCGAAGATGCCGAGGTTGTTGACCAGGACGTCGACGGCGGGCAGTTCCCGCAGGAGCTGGTCGACCCCGTCGGCGGTGCTGACGTCTACCGCAACCCCGACGACGTCGGCGCCCGTCTTGCGCAGGTCCGCGACCGCGGCGTCGACGCGGTCAGCCGAGCGGCCGTTGACCGCGACGCGAGCACCGCTGGCTGCCAGCCCCTCCGCGATGGCGTACCCGATGCCCTGGGTCGAGCCGGTGACGAGGGCGGTCCTGCCTGAGAGGTCGATGTTCACGGGTTGGTACTACCACCGCACGACGCGAACTATTCCGACTTGGATTCCTCGGAGTTCGATTCTTCGGAGTCGGGCTGCACCGTCTCGTTGTCGATCTGGCCCGGCTGGCCGTCGACCTCGTGCTTGGCGAGTTCGCGCTTCAGAATCTTGCCGGTCGGATTGCGCGGCAGCTCGTCGAGGAACACCACCTCGCGGGGCACCTTGTAGCGCGCCAGGTTGTCCTTGACGTAGGCCTTGACCGCGTCCTCGTCGATGCTCGCGCCGTCGGTCTTGACCACGAACGCCCGCAGGCGGTGGCCCCACTCCTTGTCCTCGACGCCGATCGCCGTGGCCTCCACGACCTCGGGATGGCCGCTGATCAGATCCTCGACCTCGGCGGGGAAGACGTTCTCGCCGCCGCAGACGATCATCTCGTCGTCGCGGCCGCTGACGTAGAGCAGCCCGTGCTCGTCGAAGTACCCGACGTCGCCCGAAGACATCAGCCCGTCGATGATCTGCTTGTGGCCGCCGCCGGTGTAACCCTCGAACGGGAAGGTGTTGCCCACGAATATCCTGCCGACCTCGCCCTGGGGCACCTCCTTGCCGTTCTCGTCGAAGAGCTTCACCCGCACGCCCTTGACCACGGGGCCGACGGTGGTCGGATTGATCTCGAGGTCCTGCGGCCGCGCGATCGTGGCGTAGGCGATCTCGGTCGACCCGTAGAGGTTGTAGACGACCGGACCGAGCGTCTTCATCGCGCGGGTGGCCAGTTCACCGCCGAG
>JAQSXQ010000620.1 GCA_029256565.1 Mycobacterium sp. | reverse complement strand
TCGTACGTGGCCCGGTCGTTGCGGGCGCGATGGGAGTCGTCGTCGGCGGCGGGTCGGGACAGGCTGTACGCCTCCTCGATCACCGTCAGCGCCTGGCTCGCCGCCTGCGCCACGACGGCACGCTGCTCGGGTGACCGCAGCACGACGAACCGCCACGCCTGCGCGTTGGCCCCCGACGGGGCCCAGGTGGCCGCCTCGAGACAGCGCCCGAGGACGTCGTCGCCGACCGGCTCGTCGGTGAACCGCCGGATGGTCCGCGCGGTCGACATGACCTGCCAGACGTCGGCGACCACGTCGGCCATCTCTAGTCGGCCATCGTCAGAGCGTTCCGAACAGCTCGATCGAGTTGCCGTCGGGATCGGCGACGAACATCCAGCCCATGCCGGGCACGGGTGCGAACTCGGTCGGCGGCTCGACGACCTGGTGCCCGGCGGCCTCGAACGCCTCGGCGGCGGCCCGCAATCCGTTGATGCCGATCGTGAAGTACCGCAGCCCCGCTTGGGCGCGGCCACCGCCCGGTGCGACCGGTGCGGCAGGAGGTGAGTCGTACGTGACGAGCTTGAGCACACTGGCGCCCAGCACGTATCGGCGTTGCCTGCCGCCGACGAACTCGATCTCGCCCTGGGTCTCCAGGCCGAGGAAGTCCTCGTAGAAGGCGACCATCGCGTCGAGGTCGGTGGTCACCAAACCGATCTCGACGGTGGGGCTGAGCAGTTCGAATCTCACGAGGCCGGAGCCTAGCCGGTCGGCTCCGGCGACCGTATCGTCTGATCCCGTGGAGACGTTCTGGCGCTACGTGCGCCTCCAGGCGTTCGTCTTCGTGTGCGGCATCGTGGGGCCGATCTTCCTGATCGGGTTCTTCGCGAGCCAGCCCGATCCGTCGCTCAAGTGGATGTACTGGTGGGGGCTGTTCATCACCGCCGCCGACGTCTTGATCGCCATCGGTCTGGCATCGGCTACCGACGGCAGGACGTCGGTCACCAAGCGCGCAGACGACGTCGTCGAAGGCGACTGAACTCCACCGCCCGATTTCCCGGCGCATTGATCGTCTGACAGACTGGGCGCCGAGGGGAGTATTCCTTCGCCGCGGTGTCGTCATCACGTCGTTCATGGTTGACCGGCCGGTGCCGTGGGCCGCGATGCGCGGCGGCAGAGACCTCGGCCGTTTCGTCACGTCCGGAGGAACTTTTGAACGTATCCAGCATCGAGTGGATCATCACGCTCAGCGTGACGGTCGCCGTCCTGCTGTTCGACGTGGTGATGATCGCCCGTCGACCCCACGAACCCACGCTGCGTGAATGCGCGATAGCCCTGTCGGTGTACGTGGGCGCTGCAGTCGCCTTCGGCCTGTGGATCTGGTTCTTCCACGGCAGTGACTTCGGCATCGAGTTCTATGCCGGCTGGTTGACCGAGTACAGCCTCTCGGTCGACAACCTGTTCATCTTCCTGATCATCATGGCCAGCTTCAACGTGCCGAAGAAGTATCAGCAGGAAGCCCTGATGGTGGGCATCATCCTGGCGCTGATCTTCCGCGGCATCTTCATCGCCCTCGGCGCGGTGGCCATCAACCAGTTCTCCTGGATCTTCTACATCTTCGGCGCGTTCCTGGTGTACACCGCCGTCGGCCTGGTCCGCGACAGCGACCACGACGACGACGGCGACAACGCCGTGGTGAAGTTCGCGCGCACCCACTTCACCCTCACCGACAAGTGGGACGGGCTGCGGCTGTGGATCAAGGAGGACGGCAAGCGTCTGATGACGCCGATGTTCCTCGTCATCGTGTCGCTCGGCACCACCGACCTGCTGTTCGCCCTGGACTCGATCCCCGCGATCTACGGCCTGACGCAGGAGCCCTACCTCGTCTTGACCGCGAACATCTTCGCGCTGATGGGTCTGCGCCAGCTCTACTTCCTGCTGGGCGGTCTGCTCAAGCGTCTGGTCTACCTGTCCTACGGGCTCGCGTTCATCCTGGCGTTCATCGGCGTCAAGCTGGTGCTGCACGCGCTGCACGAGAACGAGCTGCCGTTCATCAACGGCGGCGAGCACGTGGCGGTGCCCGAGATCCCCACGCTGGCCAGCCTCGGGGTCATCATCGTCACGCTGGCGATCACGACCGCAGCCAGCCTGTGGAAGACCCGCAAGGACGACAAGGTGGCAGACGCCGAGGACGCGGCGCCCGACACCACTCCCGTGGCGGAGCCCGAGCCCAGCAAGCCCACGTCAGAGCCCAGCTAGTGGACGAGCCTCGGCCGCCACTGCCACCGTTCGACCTGGCCTCGGCCACGACGAAGGTGCAGGCGGCCGAGGACGCGTGGAACACCAGGGACCCGCACCGCGTCAGCCTCGCCTACACCGAGGATTCGCAGTGGCGCAACCGCGACGTCTTCCTCACCGGCCGCGCCGCAATCGTGGAGTTCCTCACCGCGAAGTGGGAGCGCGAACTCGACTACGTGCTGCGCAAGAGCCTGTGGTCGTATGGCGGTGATCGCATCGCGGTCCGATTCCAGTACGAGTGGCACGACGCCGCAGGCAGCTGGTTCCGCAGCTACGGAAACGAGTTGTGGGAGTTCGACGATCGCGGGCTGATGCGGCGACGTGAGGCCAGCATCAACGACGTGTCGATCGACGAGGGCGAACGCAGGCTGTTCGGACCGCGACCGGAATCCGAGCGCGGCGCACCGGTCGACATCCCGCTGCGGTGACGCGCACCGGTCCGAGTTGCCCGGCGCGGCGACAGGCCCGATGATCCGTCGATGGATCTGAACTCCGCC
>JAQSXQ010000619.1 GCA_029256565.1 Mycobacterium sp. | reverse complement strand
CAGCAGGCCACGTACCTCAACGAGTTCGCGGGCGAGAGCGTGCCGCAGGCATGCGTCGCCATCGCCGAGCCGCACGCATTGTTCGACCCGACCGCACTGAAGACCACCGCGGTTCGGACCCCCAGCGGCTACCGTCTCTCGGGCGTGAAGTCGCTGGTGCCAGCAGCCGCCGACGCCGAACTGTTCATCGTCGCCGCGCAGCTCAACGGCAAGCCTGCGCTGTTCATCGTCGAGTCGGCCTCCGAAGGCCTCACGGTCAAGGCCGACCCCAGCATGGGCATCCGTGCCGCCGCGCTGGGCCGCGTCGAACTGAACGACGTGGCCGTGCCGCTGCACAACCGGCTCGGTGAGGACGACGCCAGCGACTCGGACTACTCCGAAGCGATCGCGCTGGCCCGATTGGGTTGGGCCGCACTGGCAGTCGGCACCTCACACGCGGTGCTCGACTACGTCGTGCCCTACGTCAAGGAACGCGAGGCGTTCGGCGAACCCATCGCGCGCAGACAGGCCGTCGCCTTCATGTGCGCCAACATCGCCATCGAACTCGACGGCCTCCGCCTGATCACCTGGCGGGGTGCCGCGCGCGCCGAGCAAGGCCTGTCGTTCGCGCGAGAGGCAGCGCTGGCCAAGCGCATCGCCACCGACAAGGGCATGCAGATCGGCCTCGACGGCGTTCAGCTGCTCGGCGGCCACGGCTTCACCAAGGAGCACCCGGTGGAGCGTTGGTATCGCGACCTGCGGGCTCTCGGCGTCGCCGAGGGTGTCGTCGTCCTCTAACGGCCACGCAACAGACCAGGAACGGAAACCCAGTCATGGCAATCAATCTCGAAATGCCGAAGAAGTTGCAGGCCGTCATCGACATGGCCCACGAGGGCGCCGCGGAGATGCTGCGGCCGATCTCGCGCAAGTACGACCTGGCCGAGCACGCCTACCCCGTCGAGCTGGACACCCTCGCCGACCTCTTCGAGGGGATCACCGAGGCCAACACCATCTCCTTCGCGGGCACCGACGCCTTCCGCGGCGTCGATGGGCCCAAGGAAAACGTCAACGGCGCCAACATGTCTGCGCTCGTGAACGCGCTCGAGATCAGCTGGGGCGACGTCGCCCTACTGCTGTCGGTGCCCTTCCAGGGCTTGGGCAACGCCGCCCTGTCGGGTGTCGCCACCGACGAACAACTCGAACGCCTCGGCAAGGTGTGGGCCGCGATGGCCATCACCGAGCCCAGCTTCGGGTCCGACTCGGCCGCCGTCTCCACCACCGCGACACTCGACGGCGACGAATACGTCATCAACGGTGAGAAGATCTACGTCACCGCAGGCGCCCGCGCCAGCCACATCGTGGTGTGGGCGACGCTGGACAAGTCCAAGGGCCGCGCCGCGATCAAGTCGTTCATCGTGCCCCGCGACCACCCCGGCGTCTCGGTCGAGCGGCTCGAGCACAAGCTGGGCATCAAGGCCTCCGACACCGCGGCCATCCGCTTCGACAACGCGCGGATCCCCAAGGAGAACCTGCTCGGCAACCCGGACATTCAGGTGGACAAGGGTTTTGCGGGCGTCATGGAGACGTTCGACAACACCCGGCCCATCGTGGCGGCGATGGCCGTCGGCGTCGCACGGGCGTCGCTCGAGGAACTCCGCAAGATCCTCACCGAGGCCGGGGTCGAGATCTCCTACGACAAGCCGGCGCACGCCCAGAATGCCGCCGCCGCGGAGTTCCTCCGCATGGAGGCCGAGTGGGAGTCCGGCTATCTGCTGACGCTGCGCTCGGCGTGGCAGGCCGACAACAAGATCCCGAACTCCAAGGAGGCGTCGATGGGCAAGGCGAAGGCCGCGCGCGTCGCGTCCGACGTCACGCTCAAGACCGTGGAACTGGCAGGCACCACCGGCTACTCCGAGGAACTGCTGCTGGAGAAGTGGGCTCGCGACTCCAAGATCCTCGACATCTTCGAGGGCACCCAGCAGATCCAGCAGCTCGTCGTCGCGCGCCGCCTGCTCGGACTGTCTTCTTCAGAGCTGAAGTAACCCAAACCCGATGTCCCGACGCGCTAGCGTCGGCGGCATGGAATCCTTCAACGCTCTCGTCGCCCGGCAGGACGGCGATCGGATCACCACGTCCATCGAGACACTGAGCCACGACGATCTGCCGCCGGGTGACGTCACGATCCGGGTCGCCTACTCCAGCGTGAACTTCAAGGATGCGCTCGCCGTCACCCCCAAGGGTGGCGTCGTGCGCGACTACCCCATCGTTCCGGGCATCGATCTCGCCGGCGAGGTCGTCGACTCGCAGTCGCCGGACTTCTCCGTCGGCGACCAGGTGTTGGCGCACGGCTACGACATCGGTACCGCGAAGCACGGCGGCTACGCCGAGTTCGCCCGGCTGCCCGCCGACCAGGTGGTCCATCTCGGCGCGCTGAGCGCAGAGGACGCCATGGCCATCGGCACGGCCGGCTTCACCGCAGCGATGAGCGTTCAGGCGCTCGTGGACCGTGGCATCACACCCGACGACGGCGAGATCGTCGTCACCGGCGCCACGGGCGGCGTCGGATCGCTCTCGATCGACCTACTGGCATCCGCGGGCTACACGGTGGTGGCGTCGACCGGCAAGCAGGACGCCGCCGACCACCTCAGGGCGCTGGGCGCCAGCGAGGTGATCCCCCGGCTGCCCGAGGACCCAGACGCCAAGCCCCGGCCGCTGAACAAGACGCGGTGGGCCGGCGCCGTGGACTGCGTCGGCGGCGCCACGCTCGCCCACGTCCTGAGCACCATCGCCTAC
>JAQSXQ010000618.1 GCA_029256565.1 Mycobacterium sp. | reverse complement strand
GTACGGGCCGTGGCGGGTGATGACGGTGGTCGGGTCGAAGCTCGCGTACTTCGCTTCGCTGCCGCCGAACAGCCGGTCGATCGTCTGTTGCTTGGTGCCGGAGTTCGGGCTGAGATCGCCTGCGATGTCCTCGAATGCGCTGAACAGGTCGGGGTGCATCACGGTCAGGTCGACGGCGCACGTGCCGCCCATCGACCACCCGACGACGCCCCAGTTGGTGCTCTCGGCGCTCACGCCGTAGGTCTGTTCCATGAACGGGACGACGTCCTTCGTCAGATGGTCGGCGGCATTGCCGCGCGCACCGTTCACGCACTCGGTGTCGTTGTTGAACGCTCCGCCGGAGTCGACGAACACCAGCACCGGTGCCTCGCCCGCGTGCTGAGCGGCGAAGTCGTCGACGGTCTTGATGGCGTTGCCCGTGCGCAGCCAGTCGGCCGGTGTGTTGAACTCGCCGCCGATCATCATGATCGTCGGCAGCGCGGGCGGTGGATCGGACGCGAACCAGGCGGGCGGCAGGTACACGAGTTCACCGCGGTGCTTGAAACCCGATGCGGCAGAACCGATGGTCACCGGGACGACGGAACCGCGGTCGGGAATCCTGCGCTCCTTCTGCATGGCCACGACCGCGGCCTGATCCACCTGGTCGGGCAGCGGGCCCGCGGTCAATTGGCTCCAGGCGGTCTGCACGGTGGGGAAGTAACCCACCCACAGGTTCAACGCCAGCGCAGCACACACCAGGCACAGCGGAACCGCGAGCATCGACGCGCTCCGCCGCCACCATCCCGCGCTGCGCCACCCGGCGATCATCACCACGAGCGCCGCGCCGGTCACCGTCGTCCACGCCCACAGTCGCCGTGGCGCAGGATCGCCGGCAAGGCCCTCGGTGGTCACGTACCAGTAGGCAACCGCCGTCAGGATCAGACCTCCGACGACCGCGACCGGGAGCCACACCAGCCGCCAGCGTCGGTTCCGCCACCCGACGGCCAGCGCGAGGAGTGTCACGGCGATCAACTGCACGACCAGCGGCAGCCAGCCGTGCATGAGCGAAAGGTGCTCGGCGATCCTCGGTGTCGACGTCGTCACCGCATCATCGTGGATGCCGTTCCTGGGGACCGGCTGTGAAGTGGGTACCGGCGGGCTGGAGCGCAGCGACCCGGGGGATTGAACTCGGCGGGCTGGAGCGCGATCCCTAAAGGGTCAGCGAGGCTTGGCGAGCGGGAACGGCAGCGTCTCGCGGATGCTGCGACCGGTGATCAGCATGACGACGCGGTCGACGCCGACACCTAGCCCGCCGGTCGGGGGCATCGCGTACTCCATCGCCTGCAGGAAGTCCTCGTCGAGTTCCATCGCCTCGGGATCTCCACCGGCGGCCAACAGCGATTGCTCCTGCAACCGCCTGCGTTGTTCCACGGGATCGGTCAATTCGCTGTAGGCAGTGCCCAATTCGACACCCCACGCGACGAGGTCCCACCGCTCGGCGACCCCCGGGATGCTGCGGTGTGGTCTCGTCAGCGGCGACACCGACGTCGGGAAGTCCTTGTAGAACGTGGGCTGCAGTGTCTGCCCCTCGACCAGTCGTTCGTAGAGTTCGAGCACGACGGCGCCTGCGTCCCAATGGGTCAGGTACGGCACGCCCACGCGGTCGCACAGGGACCGCAGCGTGGCGAGATCGGTGGTCGGGTCGACTTCCTCGCCGAGTGCCTCGGACACCGCGCCGTGCACCGTCTTCACCGGCCATTCACCGGAGATGTCGACGGCCTGCAGCGTGCCCTCGGTCTCGCCGGGACGCATGACGACCTGTGCGCCGTTGGCCGCTTCCGCTGCGTTCTGGATGAGTTCGCGGCATCCGTGCACCCACACGTTGTAGTCGGCGTGCGCCTGATACGCCTCGAGCAGCGTGAATTCGGGGTTGTGACTGAAGTCGACGCCCTCGTTGCGGAACGCGCGGCCCAGCTCGAAGACGCGCTCGACACCACCCACGCACAGCCGCTTGAGGTACAGCTCCGGGGCGATGCGGAGGTAGAGGTCGAGGTCGTAGGCGTTGATGTGGGTCATGAACGGGCGCGCGTTCGCGCCGCCGTGGATCTGCTGCAGGATCGGCGTCTCGACCTCGAGGAAACCCTTGCCGACGAGGGTCTCGCGGATGGCGTGCAGGATCCTGCTGCGTGCGGTGATGAGGTCGCGTGACTCCGTGTTGATCGCGAGGTCGACGTAGCGGGTCCGCACCCGGGCCTCGGGGTCGGTGAGTCCCTTCCACTTGTCCGGCAGCGGCCGAAGACACTTGCCGATGAGGCGCCAGTGGTCGGCCAGCAGCGACGGTTTCCCGGATCGGCTCAGGCCCATCGTGCCCGTCACCTCGACGAGGTCGCCGAGATCGATCGCGTTGGTGACGTCGGCCGTGCGGCCCTCGGTCAGCCGCGAGTCGTCGAACAGGATCTGAACCTCGCCCGACCAGTCGCGCAGTTGGGCGAACAGCACCCCGCCGTAGTCGCGCATCCGCAGGATGCGGCCGGACACGCTGACGGTGACGTCGCTGGTCTCGACGGCCGTGGCGACGGTGTGGCTCGGTGGCTTGCCGACGGGATACGCGTCGATTCCACTGTCCTGCAACGTCTTCAGCTTGGCCATCCGGACCCGGACCTGCTCGGGCAACCGGGGGCCGCCGGCACCGTCGCCGTCGTCAATCGTGATGCCACTGAGGTCGGGCGCGGTGCCGTCGCCGTGCAGCAGACCGGACTTCGCCAGTGACTCGGGCACGGCCGAGTGGTGGCC
>JAQSXQ010000617.1 GCA_029256565.1 Mycobacterium sp. | reverse complement strand
CTCCTACGTTGTGCTCCGGGTCACAGAGCGTTGATTGCTGTGTGCCCGCCGACATGAGGATCGCCCAGTCGGCGGGCTCCTCAATGGTCCGTGTTAACGCTGTGTAAATCAAGTTCTGACCTGTGATCTTGCGCTCATGTCTGCGAGGTCGAGCGGCATCGTGGTAGCCAACGGCCAGCCCAGTGCGCCAACTCGCTGACACACCGTCTGTTTGCTGACTACGGCCCGTCGAGCGGAGAGCCCGAGCCGAGCACGATCGTGATCTTGGTGGTGATCGCAGTCGATCGATTCGCCGGCGGATTCGTGCCCACCACGCGATCCTCGAGGTCGGGCGTGGACGGCAACGACGACTGCTGGAAGTTCCGAAAGCCCGCGTTCGTCAGGGCCATGACCGCCTCGGCGTACGTCATGGACGACACGTCGGGCACCACGGCTTGCTGGTCGTTGGCTGTCACGAGCGGCGCTTCGGTGCGCGGGGACGAGGGCGCATCCGGGGTGGTGGGCACCGTCGCGTCCTGGGCGTCGGGCCCGACCGCGTTGATGGGGGACGAGGGCGCATCCGGGGTGGTGGGCACCGTCGCGTCCTGGGCGTCGGGCCCGACCGCGTTGATGCCGATCGTCACCACGACGGCCGCTACGGCCAGCACGGCGACGCCGGCCAACCATCGCCCGACCGATCCGCGGGGCTCGCGATCCTGGCCGCGGGCAGAGCCCTGCGTCGGCATCCGTGCCGTGCGCGACTTGTTGGGTACCAGTGGGACGGTCGGGGGCGTCCAGGCGATGGCGGCGTCCGTGTCGGCTTCGGCGGAGGCGGCATAGGACGGCGACCCACTGTGCAGGCGGACGAGGTCGGTGCGCATCTCCGCGGCGCTCTGGTAACGGTCGTCGGGGTCCTTGGCCATCGCCTTGAGGGCGACGGCATCCGCATCCGCGGTGACGGTGGCATTGCGTCCAGACGGCGGGACGGGCGTTTCGCGCATGTGCTTGTAGGCGACCTCGACCGCCGAGTCGCCCGCGAAAGGCGGTTCCCCGGTGAGCAATTCGTACAGGACGCAGCCGAGTGAGTACACGTCGGCGCGCGCGTCGACGGGGTCGCCGCGAGCCTGCTCGGGAGACAGGTACTGGGCAGTGCCGATCACGGCGCCGCTCTGGGTCACGCTCTGCTCGTCGTCGAGCATCGCCTTGGCGATGCCGAAGTCGACGACCTTCACCGAGCCGCTCTTGTCGATCATGATGTTGGCGGGCTTGACGTCGCGGTGGATGATGCCGCGCCGGTGACTGAAGCTGAGCGCCTGACACACGTCGGCGACGACTTCGATCGCGCGCTGCGCTTCGAGCGGCCCGTGGATGCGAAGGACGTCTCGCAAGCTGAGACCGTCGACGTACTCCATCACGATGTAGGGGAGCACCCCGTCCTGCGTCTCGACCTCGCCGGTGTCGTACACCGCAGCGATCGCCGGGTGGTTGAGCCCGGCGGCGTTGCGCGCCTCGCGCCGGAATCGCAGGTTCAGGCTGCTGTCTCGGGCCATGTCGGCGCGCAGGACCTTGACCGCGACGTCACGATGCAGCCGCAGGTCGCGAGCGAGGTGCACCTCGCTCATCCCCCCGAGGCCCAGGATGTCGCCGAGTTCGTACCGGCCGGACAGTCGCCGCGGCGTCGTCACGACCGCGACCCGACCGCTGCCGTCGGGGCATGCCGCTGCGCCGGTGCTGCGATGCGGTACGCCGGGGTGTGGGCCACCTGCTGATGGTGGCATGTTCTGGTCGCGCGCGACGGCTAGTCGAACGACGGTTCGGGTTCGTGGGCCGTGGTCTGCGCCACCAGCTCCGCCCGGATCCGCACGTACCGCTCGAGGAACGCCCGCTCGTCGAGACGCTTGCGGCGCAGCCAGCCGGTGACCTCGTCGTTGCACTTGCTGGCGTTGCAGGCGCCGCACGCGGGCACCACGTTGTCGATCGTGTACCGGCCGCCGCGGGAGATCGCCATCACGCAGTCGCGTTGCAGAGCACCGCCGGTCGCGCCGCAGTACGCGCACCCGTCCCACGCAGCCTTGATCGCCGCCCACTGCGCCGCAGTGAGGTCGTTGACGACGGCCTTCACGCGTCGCGTGCGCCTGCGCGCTGCCCGCGCTCGCCGGCTGTTGGTACCCGCCATCGGAACATCATGCGGCGCGAGCGTGCGTGAACTCCGGCACGACCACGGCGTGTTGCCCGCAGACACGCACGCTCGCCGGAGAAGGGGAGGGTCAGGCGGAGTCGGCGGCGCGGGCCCGCAGGGAACGTTCGACGCCCGCGCGGCCCTCGAGCACCAGCCTGCGCAGCGCTGGCGGGACGTCGGGGTCGGCGAGGAAGCGGTCGGCCGCGTCGAGGCCGGCCTGGCTGACGTCCCACGACGGGTACAGCCCGATCACCACGGTCTGCGCGACCTCGCTGGAGCGCCGCTCCCACACGCCGGAGATCGCCTCGAAGTACTTGGCGGTGAACGGCGCCAGCAGGTCAGCCTGCCCGGGCCTTGCGAAGCCGCCGACGATCGACCGGGTGGTGATGTTGGCGAGCGTGTCGTCCTCGACCACCTGCTGCCAGGCGGCCTCCTTGACTGCCGCCTGCGGACGAGCCGCCGCGGCCGCGGCGGCATTGCGCTTGCCCGCCGCGGTCGGGTCCAGCTGGGCCTCGGCGTCGATCAGCGGCGTGTCGGTGCCGTCGGCGTCGATGTCACCGCTGGCGGCCAGCGCGGTGACGATGCGCCAGCGCAGGTCGGTGTCGATCACCAGGCCCGGCAGGTTCACCGCGGCCGGTTCGTTGTCCAGCAGCGTGGACAGCACCGCGACGTGGTTGCGCGAGAGCACCGAGGTGCACAGCGCGTTGACGAACGCGAGCTGATGGTCCGAGCCGGGAGCAGACTCACGGGCAAGGTCCAGCAGCCGGTCGCCGAATGCAGGCCAGCCGTTCTCGGCCGCCCACGCCGGGTCGGCGTAGGACCCGAGCGCGGTCTGCGCCTGCAGCAGGAGACGCTGTGCCACACCGACTTCGGTCTCGGCGTGCACGCCTGCCATGACGAGCGCCACGAAGTCGCGGGCCTTCATCTCGGCGTCGCGGGTCATCTCCCATGCGGCCGACCAGGCCAGCGTGCGGGGGAGCGGTTCGGCGATGTCGGCGATCCGGCTCAGCACGGTGTGCAGCGAGTCCGGGTCGAGTCGCAGCGAGCAGTACGTGAGATCGTCGTCGTTGACCAGGACGAACTTGCCCCGCGAAACTCCCACCAGTCCAGGCACATCCGTCTCGGAGCCCTCGACGTCGAGTTCCTCGCGGTGCACGCG
>JAQSXQ010000616.1 GCA_029256565.1 Mycobacterium sp. | reverse complement strand
CGGGCACGCTGGACCCGGCGTCGTTCGCCACTCTCAGTGCGCAGGCGTTCTCGCCGGACTGGCTGCGGAGTCTGCTGTAGTGGCGCACTCGATCGAGCTGATCTTCGACGACGCCACCGACGACGCGCTGCGCCGCGACTGGACTGCGCTCGCCGAGGCGGGGCTGCCCAGTCAGGCCAACCACCGCTCACCGACCAACCGCCCACACGTCACGCTCGCGGTGTCCGAGCGCATTTCGCCTGCCGTCGACGAAGAGCTCTCGGAGTCCGCGCGGTCGCTGCCCATGTCCTGCCGCATCGGCGCGGTCATGGTGTTCGGTCGGCGGTCGCTGACGGTGGTCAGGTTGGTGATCCCGAGCGAACCCCTGCTGCGGCTGCATCGGGACGTGCACGAGCGCAGCGTCGCCCACCAGGACCCGGGGCCGTTCCCCCATGCGGTGCCTGGCCAGTGGACGCCGCACGTGACCGTGTGCCGCAGGCTGCCGCCGGGCGATCTTCCGGCCGCGTTGGAGGTGTTGGGTGCCGACGACGTGGCCGGGACGTTCGCGGCGCTACGGCGCTGGGACGGTGATGCCCGGATCGACACCGTCATCGGCGTCTGACGCCTGCCGGGCGGCCATCCCATCGGTGAGCAGCCGCAGTCCGAACGTGAAGCGCGCGTTCGGGTTCGACGTGAGAACCGATTGTTCCTGGGGTAGCGCGCCCGCGGCATCCCACTGGAGCCGCGACTGCTCGTCGGCGGTGAACCCGAGGACGTAGTAGACGATCGTGCGAGCGGCGAGTTCGGCGTTGGTGGGCACGAAGCCCGCGTCACCGGCAGCCTGGACCAACCGCTCGAGGATGCCGCGCAGGGCCTGCGACGTGCCGGAGGCGAAGGTGGCCGACACCAGTTCGGCCCCGTCGGTGCTCGACAGCAGCGCTTCGCGCAGGCCCGATCCGATGGCGACGATGCGCACCGCCCATGGCGCGTCGACGGGTTCGTGGCACGTGGGTTCGAGAATGCGGTCGGCGACGGCGCCCAGCAGTTCCTGCTTGTCGGCGAAGTGCCAGTAGAGCGCTCCCGGCGTGAGGCCGAGTTCGCGCGCCAGTCGTCGCATGGTCAGGTCGGCGAGGCCGTACTCGTCGAGCAGGTGCGCGGCCTTGGCGACCACCTCGGCCCGGCCGTGGCGGCGGTGCGTTTCCACGCCTGTATCCTAAACACCGTTCAAGTTGGATGTTGACGACGGATCAAGAGTGGAGTGCCCGGTGACCCTAGCGGCGACGAATGTCCTGGACGTGGCCCGAGAGCAAGTGCTCGAACGGGGCGAGGGTCTCGATCAGGCGCAGGTGCTTTCGGTACTGCAGCTCGACGACGACCAGCTCGAGGATCTGCTCGCGCTCGCGCACGAGGTCCGGATGAAGTGGTGTGGCCCGGAGGTCGAGGTCGAGGGCATCATCAGCCTCAAGACCGGCGGCTGCCCCGAGGACTGTCACTTCTGCTCGCAGTCGGGTCTGTTCGCCTCGCCCGTGCGCAGCGCGTGGCTGGACATCCCCAATCTCGTCGAGGCCGCCAAGCAGACCGCGAAGTCCGGTGCCACCGAGTTCTGCATCGTCGCCGCGGTCCGCGGACCCGACGAGCGACTGCTCGCACAGGTCGCCGCGGGCATCGAGGCCATCCGCAACGAGGTCGACATCCAGATCGCGTGCTCGCTGGGCATGCTGAACCAGGAGCAGGTCGACCGCCTCGTGGCGATGGGCGTTCACCGCTACAACCACAACTTGGAGACCGCGCGGTCGCACTTCCCGAACGTCGTCACCACGCACTCCTGGGAGGAGCGCTGGGGCACCCTCGAGATGGTTCGCGAGGCAGGCATGGAGGTCTGCTGCGGCGGCATCCTCGGCATGGGCGAAACCCTCGAGCAGCGCGCTGAATTCGCCGCGAACCTCGCCGAACTGAACCCGCACGAGGTGCCGCTGAACTTCCTGAACCCGCGCCCGGGCACGCCGTTCGGCGACCTCGAGGTGCTGCCGGCATCGGAGGCGCTCAAGGCCGTCGCGGCGTTCCGCCTCGCGCTGCCGCGCACCATGCTGCGGTTCGCCGGTGGACGCGAGATCACCCTCGGCGACCTCGGCGCGAAGCAAGGCATCCTCGGCGGCATCAACGCCGTGATCGTCGGCAACTACCTGACCACGCTGGGCAGGCCCGCCGAGGCGGACCTCGAACTGCTCGACGATCTGCAGATGCCGATCAAAGCGCTCAACGCCACCATCTGAGCGCCGGCGATGCCGCAGAAGTTCAACGTCTACACCGGTAAGCCCGAGGACGACACGGGGTCGTCCGACGTCCCGGCCGCTGCTCGGCTCGGTCTGGAGCCACCGCGGTTCTGTGCGCAGTGCGGCAGGCGCATGATCGTGCAGGTCCGCCCCGACGGGTGGTCCGCAAGGTGTTCGCGCCATGACGCCCTCGACTCCAAGGATCTGGAGAACCGATGACCAACGCCACCGAACCCGCCGTGATGCTGCCGGAGGATCCCGCGGCACCGCGCGTCACGCGTCGACGCGCTGCGGCGACGGTGGTGCTCGGCCTGGCGCTTGCGGGCGTCGCGGTCGGGGCGTTGTGGGCGGTGCTGGCTCCTCCCGTCGCGGGAGTCGTCGGGCTGACCCGCGCCGGTGATCGCGTGCGCGGCTTCGTCGGCGACGCGGCCGATCAGTTGTTCCTCGGCGCATTCCTGATCCCGGGCATGGTGTCGGTCGTCGCGATCGTGACCGCGGCAGCGGTGTGGCGATGGCGTGCGCAT
>JAQSXQ010000014.1 GCA_029256565.1 Mycobacterium sp. | reverse complement strand
CCGGGCAGCATCGACAACATCGACTTCTTCGCCGGGGCCGCACGGCACCTGGAGGGCAAGGCGACCGCCGAGTACTCGGGCGACCACACCTCCAGCATCCGCCGCGACGCGATCGGCGTCGTCGCCACCATCACGCCGTGGAACTACCCGTTGCAAATGGCGGTGTGGAAGGTGTTGCCCGCGTTGGCCGCCGGTTGTTCGGTGGTGATCAAGCCCGCCGAGATCACGCCGCTGACCACGCTGACGCTGGCCAGGCTCGCGACCGAGGCGGGCCTGCCCGACGGCGTGCTCAACGTCGTCACCGGAGCCGGACACGACGTCGGCACGGCGCTCGCCGGCCACGCCGACGTCGACCTGGTGACGTTCACCGGGTCGACACCGGTCGGGCGCAAGGTGATGGCGGCCGCCGCGGCGCACGGCCATCGCACCCAGCTGGAACTGGGCGGCAAGGCGCCGTTCGTGGTGTTCGACGACGCCGACCTCGACGCGGCCATCCACGGCGCGGTCGCGGCGTCGCTGATCAACACCGGTCAGGACTGCACCGCGGCCACCCGCGCGATCGTCGCGCAACCCCTCTACGACGACTTCGTGGCGGGCGTCGCCGAACTCATGGGCAAGATCGTCGTCGGCGACCCGCACGACCCGGACACCGACCTGGGCCCGCTGATCACGATGGCCCACCGCGACAAGGTGGCGGGCATCGTCTCGCGCGCACCAGGCGAGGGCGGTCGCGTCGTCACCGGCGGCAGCGCGCCGGATCTGCCCGGGTCGTTCTACCGCCCGACGCTGATCGCCGACGTCGACGAGCGCTCGGAGGCCTACCGCAACGAGATCTTCGGACCGGTGCTCGTCGCGCGACCGTTCACCGACGACGACGACGCCATCCGGCAGGCCAACGACACCGAGTACGGATTGGCTGCCTCGGCCTGGACGCGCGACGTGTACCGCGCGCAGCGTGCGTCGCGCGAGATCCACGCGGGTTGCGTGTGGATCAACGACCACATCCCGATCATCAGCGAGATGCCGCACGGCGGCGTCGGCGCCTCGGGCTTCGGCAAGGACATGAGCGACTACTCCTTCGAGGAGTACCTCACCATCAAGCACGTGATGAGCGACATCACCGCCGTGGCCGAAAAGGATTGGCACCGGATCATCTTCAGTAAGCGATGAGCACCCTCGCCCCTCGCGACATCACCGAAGCCCAGTGGCGCGACGTCCCCCTGCTGACGGCCACCAGCTTCGGCTCGACCTGGCATCCCGAGACCTTCGCGGCGTGGCGGACGGCCATGCCCCCGCGCAGCTCGGTGGTCGTCGCCGACGGCGACGACCTGGTCGGGCAGGCGCACTACCTGGACTTCGAGCTGACGGTGCCCGGTGGAGCGGTGCTGCCGACCGCGGGCATCACGTGGGTCGGGGTGGCGCCGACGCACCGCCGCCGCGGGCTGCTGCGTGCCATGTACACCGACCTGCACCATCGCTTCGCCGAGAACGGCTATCCGCTGGCCGCCCTGACCGCGACGGAGGGCGGCATCTACGGCCGCTTCGGGTACGGCCCGGCCACGGTCGACACCGAGTTCAGCCTCGACCGCCGCTTCGCTCGATTCCATCGGGACGCACCCGATCCCGGCGGTGTCCGGATCGTGCGCCCTGCTGAGCACCGCGATGACCTCGCCGCCATCTATGACCGCTACCGGCGCATCACGCCAGGCGGCCTGGCCCGTCCGACACCGCTGTGGGACGACCTGCTCGCCGACTGGGAAGACTCGCGAGGCGGTGGCACCGCCTGGTTCTGCTTGCTCCACGACGACGGCTATCTGCTCTACCGGATGTTCCGCGGCTCGGCGAGAACCGTTCGGGTCGAGGAGTTCACGGCCGTCACACCCGAGGCCCGCGTCGCACTGTGGCGCGCGCTGATCGGCCTCGACCTCGTCGAGACCATCACGGTCGTCAGCCATCCCGGCGACCCGCTGCCCTACCTGCTCGACGATCCGCGGCTGGTGCGCACCATCGGGTCGGAGGACGGGTTGTGGCTGCGGCTGATGGACGTGCCCACCGCGCTGGCGGCGCGGACGTACGCAGCCGACGTCGACACGGTGCTGGAGGTCGGTGACGTATTCCGTTCCGACGGAGGACGGTTCGCGCTCTCCATCCGGGACGGCCGGGCCGAGTGCGCGCCTACCGATGCACCCGCGGAGTTCACCCTCGACCTCGACGTGCTGGGCAGCCTGTACCTGGGCGGACACTCCGCGGCGCTGCTCGCGGCGGCCAATCGCATCCGCGGCGGCGACCGGACGCAGCTCGCGCGCCTCGATGCGGCCTTCCGCAGCGACGTGCCTGCGCGGCTGGGCTTCCACTTCTAGCGGCCGGACTCCAGCACGTCGACGGCGGGGCGGTGTGTCACAGTTGACGGGTGAAGTACGGGCAGGGGTGGGAGCCGAGAGCCGTCGACTGGTCGTCGACGCGTGGCCGCATCCTGCTGCAGGCGTCGGTGCTGTTCGCCCAGCGCGGCTACTTCGGCACCTCGACGCGTGACATCGCCGAGGCCGTCGCAATCCGGCAGCCCTCGCTGTTCCACCACTTCCAGGCCAAGCACGAGATCTTCCGGACCCTCGTCGAACTCGACCTCGGGCCCTCGATCGACCGGATGAATCAACGGCTCGCCGAGGACTCCCGCTGGGCCGAGAAGTTGCACCTGGCGATCGCGTGCGACGTCCGGGAGATTCTCGTCCAGCCCTTCGACGCCCGCGGCCTCTACCAGGACGCAGTGCTCGCACTCGACGAGTTCGCGGCCGAGCGCGATGGCATCGCGCTCTTCCACGACCAGATCCAGCGCGTGATCGACGGGGGTTGTCAGGCAGGCGAATTCGTGCCGTTCGAGTCGCGTTTCGTGCAGCGTGCCATGAACGGCGTGCTGTTCGAGACCCTGCGCGAACAGGGTGGTCCGTCGGGTTCGGTACGGCAGGAGCGGCCCCTGCAGGCGGCGGACTTCGTCGTGCGATCCCTGCTCGTCGACCAGGCCAGGCTGACGGACATCCGTGAGGTGACGCGTGCGCGCCTCGGCGACCTCGAGATGGCCACCGTCACCTGACGAATTCAGCACCGTCACCTGACCCATCGCCTGCAGTCGGTCGTGTGACGACTGCGTAAACCGTGTTACGAGTTCCGTCAAACCGTTCCTCCGCGGCCGACGGTGCCCTATCGTTCGATAGGGAAGTCGCCATGACCTGCACGGCGTGCGACCGGACCGCTCTATCTTTCGGAGGAAAAGTTGAAGAAATCGTTGATCGCCGGCCTCGCCGGCGTTGCACTCTTCGGCCTCGTGGGTTGTTCGTCGTCGTCCGACGAGGCAGCGCCGAGTCCGACGGGACCCGCCAAGGTCTCACCGCCGGCGATCCTGGAGGCCGACACGCTCACGATCTGCGCGCCGAACGACGGCACGCCGCCGAACGTCTACCACGACGAGTCGGGCAAGCTGGTCGGCAGTGAGGTGGAACTGGGCGAGGCGCTCGCCGCTCAGATGGGCCTCAAGGCGAAGTTCCACGAATCCTCCTTCGCCACGGTCATTCCCACGTTGCAGGCCAAGCAGTGCGACGTGATCATGGCCCAGCTCTACATCAAGCCGGAGCGTGAAGCGGTCGTCGACTTCGTGCCGTACGTGTTGTCCGGCACCGGCATCGCGGTGTCCGAGGACAAGCCGGCCGAGATCACCGGCATGGACGACAGCCTGTGCGGCAAGAAGGTCGTCCTGGCGGTCGCCACCACGGCCGAGTCGCTGGCCCAGGAGCAGTCGGAGAAGTGCACGGCCGCAGGCAAGCCGCCAGTCGACATCACCCGCAGCAACCAGGCCGACGTGTCGATCCAGCAGGTGCAGAACGGTCAGGCCGACGCGTTCATGGACACCGCCGAGACGCTGGGCTACTACGCCACCAAGACCGGCGCGAAGATCACGCCGGTGGGCGACCCGTTCGGCACCATCGAGATCGGCGCCGCCACGCTGAAGGGCAACACCGCCCTGCACGACGCCATCGCCCAGGCGCTCACCGAACTCGAGTCGAACGGGACGTACGAGAAGATCCTCGACGAGTGGGGCATGAGCGACCTCGCCATCAAGAGCTGATCGGAAGGCGTACTCGTGCAGTTCGATTGGGCCTTCTTCTGGAAGTCGCTGTTCGCACCGAGTGAACCGTTCGTCGACGGGCTGATCCTCACGATCGTCGTCTCGGCGGTCGCCATGGTCCTGGCCACGCTCGTCGGCCTGGGAATCGCGCTGATGCGGCGCTCCCGATTCGCTGTGGTGCGATGGTGTGCCGGGTTCTACATCTGGGTGATACGCGGGACGCCGCTGCTCGTGCAGCTGGTCATCATCTACACCGGCCTCGCGGCCATCGGGCTCTACCAGTTCCACGACGCGTCGCTCCTCGGGCTGTCGGTCAAGGCCGCCGTCCAAGCCGCGATCATCGGGCTGATGATCAACGAGAGCGCCTACATCGCCGAGATCATCAGGGCCGGGCTCGATTCCGTGCCCAAGGGCCAGTTCGAGGCGGCGGCATCACTGGGCATGACACCCACCAGGTTGATGCGCTACATAATCGTGCCGCAGTCGCTTCGCGTCATGGTGCCGCCGATGGGCAACTCGTTCAACGGGATGATGAAGACCACGTCGGTGCTGTCGGTGATCGGCGTGAGCGAGATGTTCCTCGTCACCCAGCAGATCAGTTCGGCGACGTTCCACACGTTCGAGATCTTCATCGTCGCCGCCATCTACTACCTGGCGCTGACCACCGTGTGGACGTTCATCCAGGCCGGCATCGAGAACCGGCTCACCCGGCAGCTAGGCATCGAGGTGCGCGTACCCATCACCGCGCGGCTGTTGGGCGCGCGTCGCGCGGGCCCGACCGCGACGGCCAACGCAACACTGCAACCACACGGATGAGTACCGCACCCGAGGGAGATGCCATGAGCGCGAACGACGTACGCGAGAGGACCGACGTACCCATCGTGTCGGTACGCAACGCCTGCTGCACGCTGGGCGGACGCCGCGTCCTCAACGACGTGAACCTCGACGTGGAACGTGGGCAGGTGGTCGTGCTCATCGGTCCCTCCGGGGCGGGCAAGACCACGCTCCTGCGGTCGGTGAACCACCTGGAGTCGCTGGACAGCGGTGAGGTGTTGGTGGGCGGCGTGTCGATCGCGCACCGCGAGGTGGGTTCCGAACGCAAGGTGGGCGTCGCCGAGCTGGCCCGCCGCCGGCGTGAAATCGGGTTCGTCTTCCAGCACTTCAACCTCTTCCCGCACATGACGGCACTGGAGAACGTCTGGAACGGCCCGGTCCGAGTGCTCGGCCAGCCGAAGGCCAAGGCGCGCGAAGATGCCCGGGCCTTACTGGAACGAGTGGGGTTGGGCGACAAGGGCGAATCTCGCCCGAGCCAGCTGTCCGGCGGCCAGCAGCAGCGGGTCGCGATCGCTCGCGCGCTGGCGATGCGGCCCAAGGTCATGCTGTTCGACGAACCGACCAGCGCACTCGACGTCGAGATGGTCGGTGAAGTGCTCGAAGTGATGCGGGAGCTGGCGCGCGACCAGATGACGATGCTCGTGGTGACGCACGAGATGCGATTCGCCAGGGACGTCGCCGACCGCATCATCGTCATGGACGCAGGCCGCATCATCGAGGACTCGCCGCCCAGCGAGCTGTTCGCCAGCCCGAAGAACGAGCGGACGAAGGCGTTCCTGTCGACGATCCACTGACCCGTCGCATCCACCCGTCCTCGATACGACCCCACGAGGGGAGCAGTTCAATCGTGCCCACACCGCGCCACGGTGCCTTCACCGGCGCCATAGCCACACCGCATGCCTCCGCGACGGACGCCGCCGTCGCGGCCTACCGGGATGGCGGAAACGCCATCGACGCGGCCATCGCCGCCGCCGCCGTCCTCACCGTGGTCTATCCACACAACGTGGCACTGGGTGGTGATCTGATCGCGGTGGTCCGTACGCCCGACGGCACCGTGCGCCACGTCAACGCCTCGGGGTGGGCAGGCGCGGCCTCCGACGTCGCCGCGATGCAGGCCGAGCACGGCGCCGCGCTTCCGGACCGCGGCGCGGACACCGTCACCGTCCCCGGCGGCGTCCGGGGCTGGGAAGCGCTGCGAGACTTCGGCAGTCGCCTTCCGTGGGAGCGCCTGCTTCAGCCCGCCGAGCAGGCCGCCAGGGACGGAGTGCCGGTGCCGGCATCCGTGCACGAGCACCTCGTCGATCCGGAGAACGCGGATCTACACGGGTTCGCGGATTTCGAACGCGTGTTCCGACCGGGTGGACGGGACCTGCGACTCGGTGATCGCCTCCTGCAGCCGGCGCTGGCCGAGACCTTCGCCGCACTGGCCGAGGGCGGGCCCGACGAGTTCTACACCGGTGGCCTCGCCGCACGCACCGTCGAGTACCTGCGCTCCCACGGATCGGTACTCGATGCCGCGGACTTCGCCGAATTCTCGCCGGAGGTGGGCGATCCCGTGTCGGTCGACTTCCGCGGCCGGACGGTATCCACCAGCCCGCCGAACACGCAGGGCTTCGTGATGCTGCGGGCGTTGCGGGCCATCGACGCCCTCGGCATCGACGCTCCGCTCGAAGATGGACTCGGCACGCTCATGCGAATGTTCCACCACGGCAACCGGTTGAGGTCCGACCACCTCGCCGACCCGCGGTACGCCACGGTGGACGTCGCGGCGCTGGTGAACGACGATCTGCGCGCAGCCACCTCTCTGGTGGACGCGGGCGTCGCGCTGTCGGTGCCGCGCGGGGACACCGTGGGGATCGCCGCCGCCGACAGCGACGGCATGGCGGTGTCGTTGATCCAGAGCGTGTTCCACGCGTTCGGTTCGGGACTGGTCGACCCGCACACCGGCATCCTGTTCCACGATCGCGGCACCAGCTTCTCGCTCCGGCCAGGTTCACCGAACCTGTTGGCGCCCAGGAAGCGACCGGTGCACACGCTGATGCCGATGATCGTGACCGAGGGTGGTGAGCTGCGGGAGGTGCTGGCGACGATGGGCGGGCAGGGGCAGCCACAGATCCTGACGCAGGTGTTCCTGCGCATGCTGGCCGGGGCAAGCGCCGCCGACGCGATCGCCGCGCCGCGCGCCATCGTCGGGCGGCAGATGCTGGGCGGGACGGAGGACACCGTGGTCGTCGAGTCGGATGTGAACGGCGAGGCGCTCGCGGCGCTGCGCGCGTCGGGCCTCTCGGTCGACGAGGTGCCGCCGCACACCGAGGGGCTCGGCCAAGCCAACGTGGTGGCGACGGACTCGAGTGGGCAGTTCACCGCGGCGGCCGACCCACGGGCCGACGGATCGGCGATGGTGGCGCACTACGTCCGCCACCAGCGACCCCCGTTGGTCGGGCAGTGAGCCGCCATCTTCACCTGTGGCTGATGATGACGCTGACGGTGGTGACCGGGGCGCTCGACGCCGTCGGCTATCTCGGTCTGGACCGAGTGTTCACGGGCAACATGACCGGCAACGTGGTCATCCTCGGCATGGGCATCGCCGCCGACGAAGGACTCCCGGTGGCGGGGCCACTCATCGCGCTGATCGGGTACGTGGTGGGGGCGGCCATCGTCGGCGGCTTGATCCGCGGTCGCAAGCGCGCGTGGACCGCCGTGGTGACCGCCACCGTCGTCGCCAACGCCGTGGTGCTCGCCGCGGTGGCGACGGCAATGCTGTTCGTACCCGAACCAGGGCGGTCGCCAGCCGGAATCGCTTGCGCTGCAACGATCGCGGTCGTCATGGGCGCCCAGGCGTCCGTTGCGCGGTTCCTCGCGGTGACCGACATGACCACGGTGGTGGTGACGTCGACCATCACGTCATACGCGAGCGAGACGCTGTTCAAGGGCGGGTTGACGTGGTTCACCCACCGTCGGCTGTGGGCCGTCGTGGCCATCTTCGCCGGAGCCTTGGCGGGCGGCTTGATGATCAAGCTTCACATCAGTGTGCCGGTGTACGCCGCGGCCGCCGCGACGCTCGTCTGCGGAGTGCTTGGGCACGTCCTCTGGGAGCGCACGGCGGCCACGGCCGCGTAACCGGTCTCTAGACGATGCGGATCAGCTTCTTGTTGACGAACTCGTCGATGCCGAACCGGCCGAGTTCGCGCCCGAAGCCCGACCGCTTGACGCCGCCGAACGGCAGCTCGGCACCCTCGGCGCCCACGGCGTTGACGAACACCATGCCTGCGTCGATGCGATCGGCGACTCGCCGGGCCTGCTCGTCATCGGTGGTGAAGACGTAGGAACCCAGCCCGAACGGGGTGTCGTTGGCGAGTTCGACGGCCTCGTCCTCGTTGGCGACCTTGTACACCGTGGCGACGGGCCCGAACAGCTCCTCGCGGTACGTCGGCGAATCGGGTGAGACCCCCGTCAGCACGCCCGGCGGGAAGAACGCACCCTTGCGCTGACCGTCGGTGATCAGGTTCGCACCGTCGTCGACGGCGCGCTTGACCTGGTCGTCGAGCCGCTCGGCGGCGGCGACCGAGGACAGCGGGGCCAGACCGTCGGCCTTCTCGAGCACCTTCTTGGTGAACTTGTCGACGAACTCGTCGTAGACGTCCTCGGCGACGATGATCCGCTTGGCCGCATTGCAGGCCTGGCCGGTGTTCTCGAAGCGTCCGTCGATCGCCGCCTCGACGGTCGAGTCGAGGTCGTCGGTGCTCAGCAGGATGAACGGGTCGGAGCCGCCGAGTTCCAGCACGACCTTCTTGAGGTTGCGGCCGGCGATCTCGGCGACCGCTGCTCCCGCGCGCTCGGAGCCGGTGAGCGAAACGCCTTGCACCCGTGGGTCGGCGATCGCCTCGGCGATCTGCTCGTTGGTGGCGTAGACGTTGACGTAGGCACCCTCGGGGTAGCCGGCGTCGAGGAAGATCTGCTGCAGCGCGGCAGCCGATTCCGGGCACTGCGGGGCGTGCTTGAGCACGATCGTGTTGCCCAGCACCAGGTTTGGCCCTGCGAAGCGGGCGACCTGGTAGTACGGGTAGTTCCACGGCATGATGCCCAGCAGCACGCCGACCGAGCTGCGCCGGATCAGTGCCGAACCGTCACCCTCGAGCAGTTCGATGGGCTCGTCGGCGAGGAACTTCTCGGCGTTGTCGGCGTAGTAGGTGTAGATCGCTGCGCTGAACTCGACTTCGCCGACCGACTGGTCGAGCGGCTTGCCCATCTCGCGCTGGATGATCTTGGCGAGGTCGTCCTTGCGTTCCTCGTGCAGCTCGGCGACCCGGCGGATCAGCGCTGCGCGGTCGGCGACGCTGGAGGTGCGCGACCACTCGCGGTGGGCCTTCGCCGCGGCGGAGATTGCCTGCTCGATCTGCTCGTCGGTGGCAGTCGGGTATTCCTTGACCAGCTCGCCCGTCGATGGATCGACGACGGCGTACAGGGACGTGCTCATTCGATGGTGCTCCTTCTGGGAAGCGGCATGTTCTCTTCGATCCTTCACGAATTCAGTCGCGGTCCGCAACGTTCGCGACGAAATCAGTATGCGGGGCGGTCTCCCCGCAGCGGGCTCACTCGGCGCGAGGCACGACCACCACGGGCACGTCCACCCCGGCCAGGATGCGTGCGGCGGTGGAGCCGAGGAAGATGCGCCGCGGCGCGGCGAAGCGGCTCGACCCCACGATCAACAGCGCGCCGTCGGCCCAGTTGAGCTTCTTGAGCGCGGACTCCAGGGTCAGGCCGTCGGCCACCAGCGACTCGATCTCGGGGGAGTCCGGCAGGGTGCGCGCCGCGACGGCGAGGTTCTCCTCGGCCGCCTCGACCTGTATCTGGCGGACCTCCTTGACGCTGGCGGCCTCGGCGAGGTTCTCCGCCGAGACCAGCGACAGCATGCGGATGGGCAGGGTGGCGGCACTGGCCAGCGTCAGCGCGAACGGCAGGGGGTTGTCGTCCCCGGGCCGGGTGGGGATGGCCGCGGTGATGGCCGCGATGGCGTCGTCGGGGTCTTCGGCATAGCCGCGGGGTGCGAGCGCCACCGGGATCGGCGAGAGGTGCAGCAGTGCCTGGGTGACCGGTCCGATGGTGTGGCCGCCGAAGAACCCGTCCCGGGCACCGCCGACGACGATGAGGTCGGAGGACTTCTGTTGGGCGAACCCGACGAGCGATTCGGCGAACGACTCACCGACGAGCACCGTCGAATTCGCGCTGACGCCATGTGCTCTCAGCGCCGACAGCGCCCGGCCGACCCACTGCTCGCCCTTGTTCACCAGCAGCTGCTGATACTCGGCGCGGCCGGGGTGCCCGTCGGGGAACTCCTCGCGGACCACCAGCACGACGTCGACGGTCGCGTCGAACGTCCTGGCCAGCACGCTGGCCAGCGCGACGCCGTCGTCGCCCGTCGGAGTGGCCAGGTAGCCGACCGTCAAGTGCATGTTCTCTCCTTTGGGCGGCGTGCCCGTTCTCTCGAAGGATCAGAAGGTGTCCGGAACCTTGGCTTCGGTGGAGGCGTTGAGCGTCTCGCCGCGGAAGAAGCGCTTGGTGCCGAATGCCCAGCACGCCAGCATCAACGGGACGCCGAGCGCCAGCATGCCGACGCCGAGCACGAAGACGCCGCCGATGGGCCCGAACGCGGTGTAGCCGTAGTCGGGCTGCACCATGTCGATCGCGCTCTTGACGAAGGCCAACGTGAGTGCGATGGCGCCCAGCAGTGGGAAGAGACCTCGCATGAAGAAGTTGCGGGCGCTCTGGAACAGCGTCCTGCGGAAGTACCAGACGCATGCGTACGCGGTGATGCCGTAGTAGAACGCGACCGCGAGGCCGAGTGAGGAGATCGAGTCGGCCAGGGCATTCTGGCTGACGAGCGTCAGCACCAAATAGAAGGTGAGCGCCGAGATCCCCATGACGATGGTGCCGAACGCAGGTGTCATGTACTTGGGGTGCACGTTCGAGAAGCGCTTCGGGATGGCCTCGTAGACGGCCATGGACAGGCTGCCGCGGGCGGTGGGAAGGATGGTCGTCTGGGTCGAGGACAGCGCCGAGATGGATACCGTCAGCAGCAGCAGGGAGGCGACGATGCTGCCGGCCACCGGTTCGCCGAGGATGGTGAGGGTGTCGCTGACGTTCTCCTCGTTGGTCAGCCCGATGCCGGTGTCCCCGAAGCCTGCGAACGACTGCACGGCATAGGCCACCAGCACGTAGGTGAACACCAGGATCAACGTCGTGATGACGGCCGCTCGACCCGGTGTCTTCTCGGGATCCTTCGTCTCCTCGCCGACGGCCAGGCAGGAGTCCCATCCCCAGTAGATGAAGATGCACAGGATGACGGCGGCGGCGATGGAGGACATGTCCAGTCCGCCAGGCCACAGCCAGCTCCACTGCGGCATGATCGCCTGGTCCCCGGCCGTGCCGCTGAAGACTCGAATCAGCGCGATGACGCTCACGGAGATGAGGACGCCGAACTGCACGGCGATCATGACGTACTGGATGCGCTCGGACACCACGATGCCGCGCGCACTGACCAGCGTCATCGCGATGATGAAGAACGAGCCCAGCAGGACCTTTGCGGTGAGCGACTCGGCCAACTCGTCCTGGCCGAGGAACCGGTAGAGGTAGATGGCGGCGACCTCGGCGACGTTCGCGAGGACGATGATCGCCGATACGGCCAGGCCCCAACCGCCGATCCAGCCGATCCAGGGCCCGAATGCCTTTGTGCCCCAGGTGAACGTGGTGCCGCAGTCCGGCGTGTCCTGCGACAGTTCGCGGTAGGCGAAGGCCGTCAGCAGCATGGGAATGAAGGCCAGCACGAACATCGCGGGGGCCTTGTCGCCGACTGCGAGCACCACGAAGCCCAGCGTGGCGGCCAGGCTGTAGGCGGGAGCGACCGACGCGAGTCCGATGGTGACGTTGCCCAGCAGGCCGAGCGCGCCGGCTTGAAGGCCCTTGTCCAGAACGGCGGGCGCGGCCCCCGGCTGCTCAGCGATTGCCATGGTGGCTGAATATACGGTTCCGCTGATTACGCCGGGTCGATACCACGGATCAGTTCCGTTACGGGTGCCTTCACGACTGATTCCGTCGGACTGCAGGGTTGATCGCCTGTTCCGGACCCGTGCGCGTCGATAGGCTCGAGGGGTGACCACACGGGTCGACGAGTTCGAGCGGCTACGACCGCATCTGCTCGCCGTCGCCTACCGATTGACCGGCACGTTCGCCGATGCCGAGGATGCGGTGCAGGACGCCTGGCTGCGGTGGAACGGCCTGGGTGCCAAGCGCGATGGCATCGCCGATCCCAGGGCGTGGCTGACGACCGTGGTGAGCCGTATCGGCCTCGATCGGTTGCGGTCCGCGGTGCACCGCCGGGAGACGTACGTGGGGGAGTGGCTGCCCGAGCCGGTCGTCACGTCGCTGCAGGGCGCCGATCCGCTGGCCGCGGTCGTGGCGGGCGAGGACGCCCGGTTCGCCGCGATGGTGGTCCTCGAGAGGCTGACGCCCGACCAGCGCGTGGCGTTCGTGCTGCACGACGGCTTCGCGGTGCCGTTCGCCGAGATCGCCGACGTGCTGGGCGTCAGCGACGCGTCGGCGCGTCAGTTGGCGTCGCGGGCCCGCCGCACTGTGGCAGGCGCGCCGCCGCCCCCGCGCGACCCGAACCACGACGAGGTGGTCGGCAAGCTGATGGCCGCGATGGCGAGCGGTGACCTGTCGGCCGTCGTCGCTCTGCTGCACCCGGAGGTCACGTTCACCGGCGACTCGAACCGTAGGGCGCCGACGGCAGCTCGCGTCATCCACGGCCCGGAGAAGGTGGCGCGGTTCTTCTTCGGTCTGGCCGCGCGGTACGGGCCAAAGATGTTCTCGGGCGGCAGCTTTGCGCTCGTCAACGGCGAGTTGGGCTTCTACAGCGAGCGCACCCAGACCGACGGCGA
>JAQSXQ010000615.1 GCA_029256565.1 Mycobacterium sp. | reverse complement strand
GGTGAAACTGGGCCCGTCCGGTTGGGTGATCTCGATGGGCTTCTGGGTGGTTCGCGGTGGTCCGGAAACCGCGGGGTCGTCGAAGTTTCCCGACGCTTCTGGGATGGGCACGGGGCCCATGTCGATAATGTCGACGACGACTTTCTCGGTGACGTCGACGAAGGCGACGAGGCCGTCGATGGGATGTGCCCAGGCGTGGTCGGCTGGGTGATCTTGTCGAAAGGCCAAGCCGCGCAAGATCCGGCGCCCAGCTTCGTTCGGGTAGTCGAAGACTCCCGCAGATAGCGGCGCCACCCTGACCTGACCGACCTCCAGACCACGCGCGGACAGCGAATTCAGCCATCGCCCGTCGGTGGCCAGTATTCGTTCGATGGCTTCGAATTCTTGTTCCAGCACTGGAAGTTGGCCGTCGATGGTGGCGTTCAGCGTCCTCGACGACTCCACGGTCGTGGTGTCGGTCGAGACGACGACGTCCGTGCCGACCCCGGTACTGACGTCCTGGATCATGACGCGGAATCGGCGATCGACGGTCCCGGTTCGCAGTTCACTCGGGGTGGGTTCCTCCAGACCGAGGTAGGCGATCCGCGATGCGTCGTGGAGCAGGCCCGCGTCGCTCAGAATGCGACGCACGGCGAACACCTCGTCGGAGGTCGTCATGGCCAAGGGGTGGGTGTGCGATGACAGGATCGTCATGGGTGCTTGGTCCTTCATGCGAACGGTGTCGGAGTGAGGGTGTACTTCGTCTGTAGATATTCGTGAATGCCCTCTGCGCCGCCCTCACGCCCGAGGCCGGACATCTTCCAGCCGCCAAAGGGGGCTGCAGCATTCGAGACGACACCGATGTTGAGACCCATCATGCCGGTCTGGATCCGCTCGATCATGCGTTGACCGCGACGGAGATCCTCGGTGTAGACGTAGGAGACGAGGCCGTACTCGGTGTCATTGGCCAGTGCGACGGCCTGGTCTTCGTCGTCGAACGGCGCGATGGCCAGGACGGGCCCGAAGATCTCTTCCCGGAGGATGTCGCTGCCCGGGGCCACGTCGGCGAGGACGGTCGGTGCGAAGAAGGTGCCGGGCCGGTCGAGGCGGGTGCCGCCCGTGGCGATGGTGGCGCCACGGGCGACGGCGTCACCGACCAATGCCTCGGCCTTGGCCACAGCTGCGTCGTCGATGAGCGGGCCGATCGTCACGCCGGGATCGGTGCCGCGTCCCACGGTGAATTCGTCGACCCGCTGGGTCACGCGCCGGGTGAATTCCTCGATCACGGAGCGGTGAACGATGAATCGGTTGGCCGCGGTGCAGGCTTGGCCGATGTTGCGGAACTTCGCCGCAATGGCCCCATCGACCGCGTCATCGAGGTTGGCGTCGCCGAATACGACGAACGGCGCGTTGCCGCCCAGTTCCATCGACGTGCGCAGCACTCCCTTAGCCGCCTGCTCGAGCAGCCGCTGCCCGACGGGCGTGGAGCCGGTGAAGGACAGCTTGCGCAAGCGTGGATCGGCGATGATAGGAGCGGACAAGGCGGATGACTTCGAGGTCGTGACGACGTTGAGCACACCGTCAGGCAGCCCGGCCTGCTGCAGCACGTCGGCGAGCAGCAGCGTGGTCAACGGGGTGAGTGCGGCCGGCTTGACGACGACCGTGCAGCCCGCGGCGAGGGCGGGGGCGATCTTGCGGGTGGCCATGGCCAGCGGGAAGTTCCACGGCGTGATGAGGAAGCACGGTCCCACCGGGTGCTGGGTGACGATCATGCGGCCGGTGCCTTCGGGGTTCGCACCGTAGCGGCCCTGAATGCGCGTCGCCTCCTCGCTGAACCAGCGCAGGAATTCGCCACCGTAGGCGACCTCACCCCGGGCCTCGGCCAGGGGCTTGC
Organism: Mycobacterium sp.; assembly: GCA_029256565.1. Lineage (GTDB taxonomy): Bacteria > Actinomycetota > Actinomycetes > Mycobacteriales > Mycobacteriaceae > Mycobacterium. The sequence goes on along the minus strand of JAQSXQ010000615.1, from coordinate 907 downwards.
CCATCTCCAGGCTCATCAGGAGGGCGAAGTCCTCCTTGCGCTCCTGGACCAGGTCGAAGGCCCGGCGCAAGACGCCGGCGCGTTGCCGCGCGCTGCTGCCGGCCCACAGCGGCGCGGCGTCGTCTGCGGACTGGAGGGCGGCCATCCCGTCGGCGGGGGTGGCGTCGGCGATCTGCCTTATCACCTCACCGGTGGCGGGATCGTGAACGCCAAGCGTCGCCGCCGAACTGGAGGGCCGCCAGGTACCCCTGATGAGGAGTCCGTGCGGCACCGCGGCAAGCAGATCGTGGTCCTGGATGGCGGTCATGCATTGTCCTTCGTCAGGTGAGCGTTTCGCTGCGGAATGAAGACACCGGCGAAGAAGTCGGCTAGTCCCTTGGTCCCGGTCAGGGGCAAAACATGGGCGACGTACTGGTCGGGCCGCACGACGACCACGGCTCCGCGCCGGTCGATCTCCCGGGCAGCGAAGACATCGGCGCCGGGCTGGGCAGCGTACACCTTCTCGTAGTCGATGAGGTGCAGGGGGCCAACTCTGGGCAGGAACGTCGTGGGCACGGTCGTGAGGTCGACGCGGGTGTGGTCCTGTTGGTAGATCACCTTGACGTCGAAGACGCTGTCGATGTCTGCGTCCTTCGGGGTGTACGCCACCACTGGAGATTCGGGTGAGTTCACCAACCAATCCGCCCAACCGTCGAGCACCGACGAACTGTTGCGATGAGTCGGGTCCGCCGCGAATGCGTAGATCCGCCAGCGTCCGTCGGCACGGTGGTGGTGTCCGAGATGGACGGGGTTGGCGTCCGCAACTCGTATCACTGGCGCGGACTTGAACCGCTTGCCGATGGGAAAGCCAGCTGCAAGATGCTGGTGGGCCGGTTCGGCGACGATGATCGACGGTTGATACTGGGTC
>JAQSXQ010000614.1 GCA_029256565.1 Mycobacterium sp. | reverse complement strand
ACCTGGTAGTCGCTCGACAGGCCGAAGATGATGGCGAGCACGATGATCGGCAGGAAGCTGATCGTCTCGCCCGGCGTGATGCCGAGAAGTCCTGCCGCCCAGCCCCACTGGAAGACGGCGACCTGTACGCCCATCGCGGCGAAGACCGACAGTAGGAAGCCGACGATCGACGTGATGGGCACGACGGCCGTGCGGAACGCGATGGTCAGCAGGACGAACGCCAGCCCGACCACCACCACCAGGAAGATCGGCAGCGCCGCGGCCAGTTTGTCGGAGGTGTCGATGTTCGACGCGGTGGTACCGCCGACCAGGATCGAGGCGCCGGTGTCGCCCACGATGGCGTCGCGGTCGGCGCGGATCCGCTTGACCAGGTCCGCGGTGGCGGTGTCGTTGGGACCGGTCGACGGGATGACCTGGATGATGGCGGCGCCGTTCTGCACCATCGCCGGTGCTGCGACGACGACGCCTTCCTCGCGCTTGAGGTTGTCGGCGATCGTCTGCACGGCAGCGGGATTCGGTGCGTTGGAGAGGTCGGCGACGACGAGCAGCGGGCCGTTGAACCCGGCGCCGAGGCTGTCGGCGGTCAGGTCGTAGGCCTTGCGCGAGGTGTTGGTCTCGGGTTGTGATGCGCCACTGGGCAGGCCGAGGTGCATGCCGAGGGCCGGCAGACCCGTGACGATCAGGGCCGAGACGCCGGCGATCAGGAGGGGGACGCGGAAGCGCACGACGAAGCGCGCCCACGCGGCACCTGCGGTGCGGCGCGGGGTGTAGGCGGCGACGAGCGCGGCTTCCTTCGGGCGCTGCGGCTGCAGGGGTGCCTTGATGAACTTCGACACCCGGTTGCCCGCGAAGCTGAGGAGAGCGGGCAGCAGGGTGAGGGCGATCAGCAGGGCGACCAGGACCGAGACCGCGGCGGCGATGCCCATGTAGGTGAGGAACGGGATGCCGACGACCGCCAGGCCGCACAGCGCGATGATCACTGTGAGCGCGGCGAAGACGACGGCGGAGCCCGCGGTGCCGACGGCGAGGCCGATCGATTCCTCCCGGGGTTTGAGCAGCAGCAGGTTGTTGCGGTAGCGGTTGAGGATGAACAGCGCGTAGTCGATGCCGCAGGACAGTCCGAGCATCAGGGCGAGTGACAATGCGGCCGATGGCATGTCGACGAATGCGGCGGCGGCGAAGATGCCCAGCGCGCCGATGCCCACGCCGATGCTGGCGGTCAGGATGGGCAGCCCGGCGGCGACGACCGCGCCGAACGTGATGAGCAGGATCAGGAACGCGACGGCGATGCCGATGATCTCGGGCAGATGCGGGACGCTGACCTTGTAGCCGGGGAAGACGCTGCCGGAGTACTCGACCTGTACGCCCGCGGACTCGGCGGGTGCCATGGCGTCGGTCAGGCCCTTGAGCGCCTGGTCGTTCACCTCGCCGGGGGCGGCCTTCCACTGCACGGTGCCGAGGCCGACGCGGCCGTCGGGGGAGACGAGGCGGGTCTGGCTCGGCCCTGCCGCGGCGGCGATGTCGGGCTGCCTGCCGAGTCCGGCGATGGCGGTGTCGATGGGCCCTGCCAGGGCGGGGTCGGCGAGGCTGCGTCCGGCGGGTGCGGCGAACGTGATCTGGGTCTGGGCGCCGCTGAAGGCAGGCAGCTTCTGCTTGAGCTGCTCGACGGCCTGCTGGGACTCGGTGCCGGGGATGCTGAAGTCGTCACTCGGCTCGCCGCGCAGACCGATGCCCGCTGCGGCGACGATGCCGAGCAGCGCCAGCCAGCTCACCAGCACCAACCACCGGCGGCGGTAGCTGAAGCGTCCGAGTGCGTAGAGATAGCGCGACATCACGAGTCCTTGAGATGACAGTTTCAGGGCAGGTGTCTACATGCCCACTCGTCACCGATTCATTCGTGTGATGTCCGCCGCAGGAGCGCTCACCAAGTGTCGACGAACCTCCTCGGCAGGTCGGGCCGGGGATGGGCTGCTGCGGCGGCGAGCGTGCTCGCGATCACGCCGCGGGTCTCGGCGGGGTCGATGACGTCGTCGATCTCGAACAGCATCGCGGCGTTGATCGCCTTGGCGTTGTCCTGCGCCGCGGCCGTGGCTTGGGCGACGATGCGCTCGCGTTCGGCGTCGTCCGCGATGGCCTCGAGTTCCTTGCGCATGCCGAGGCGGACGGCGCCTTCCAGACCCATCGGCCCGAGGTGGGCGCCCGGCCACGCCACGGTCAGCAGGGGTTCGTGCAGGCTGCCGCCGGCCATGGCTTGGGCGCCGAGACCGTAGCCGCGACGCAGTACGACGGCGATCAGCGGCACCGTCAGCGACGCACCCGCCACGAGCAGCCGTGAGCCGCGGCGGACCAGGCCCTCGGCCTCGGCGGCGGGACCGACCATGTAGCCCGGGCAGTCGATCAGCGAGATCACCGGCAACCCGAACGCCTCGCACAGCTGCAGGAACCGCGCGGCCTTGTCGGCGGCGCCCGCGGTGATCGCACCCGCCATGACACGGGTGTTGTTGGCGATGACGCCGACCGGTCGGCCCTCGATGCGGGCGAGGGCGGTGACCATCTCGGGGGCGAAGCGCTCGCGGAGGAACGTGACGGTGCCGGTGTCGGCGAGGGTCTCGATGATCGGGTTGACGACGTAGGCGCGGCGGGCGCGTTCGGGTACGAGGGTGCGCAGTGCGGTTTGGTCGGCGGCCGGTCCGGGCGTGGTGGCGCCCTGGAAGTAGCCGATCAGCGTCTTCGTGACGGCCACGGCTGCGGCCTCGTCGGGCACGACCACGTCGACGACGCCGTT
>JAQSXQ010000613.1 GCA_029256565.1 Mycobacterium sp. | reverse complement strand
TTCGGGCGCGCGATGAACCGGATGTACGAGATCGAGGAGGGCAGGCCGTTCTGGAAGCTGCGCCCGCTGCAGCTGGTGCTCACCTTCGGCGGACTGGTCCTCGCCGCGCTCGTCGCGTTCATGCTCGCCGTCAGCGGTCCCGTCGCGAAGTCGATCGGCAGCGCCATCGGCATCGGCGACGCCGGGTTGACCGTGTGGAACATCGCCAAGTGGCCGCTGATGCTCATCGCCGTCGTCCTCGCCGTCGCGATCCTGTACTACGCCACACCGAACGTGAAGCAGCCGAAGTTCCGCTGGATCAGCATCGGCGCCGGCCTGGCGATCATCACGTGGATCGTCGCCTCGGTCGGCTTCGCCATCTACGTCTCGAACTTCAGCAGCTACAACAAGACCTACGGCGCACTGGCCGGCGTCATCGTCTTCCTGCTGTGGCTCTGGATCACCAACCTCGCGTTGCTGTTCGGCGCCGAACTGGACGCCGAACTCGAACGCGGCCGCCAACTGCAGGCCGGGCTGCCCGCCGAGCGGGAACTGCAGTTGCCGCCGCGCGACACCCGCGTCATCGACAAGAACGCGGCAGCCGAGGAGAAGGACATCGAGCGCGCCGAGGAACTGCGCCGCAGTCGCGGTCAGACCTCGTAGCGCATACTCGCCCCATGACGCGGCGCATCAACGTGATCGGCATCGGGGCGGGCGATCCCGACTACGTGACGGCCCAGGCCGTCGCCGCGCTGAACGACACGCAGGTCTTCTTCGCACCCGACAAGGGCGCCGCCAAGGACGATCTGGTGGCACTCCGCCGGGAGGTGTGCCAGCGGTTCATCCGCGAACCCGGCTACCGCTTCGTCGAGCTGCCCGACCCCAAGCGTGCGAAGGACGGTGACTACACCCAGGCCGTCGCCGACTGGCACGCCGCCCGGGCCGACCAGTGGGCCCAGGCGATGCTCGCCGAACTGCCCGACGGCGGGGTCGGCGGATTCCTCGCGTGGGGCGATCCGTCGCTGTACGACAGCACGTTGCGCATCCTCGACATCGTCGCCCAGCGCATCGACCTGACCTACGAGGTCGTGCCCGGCATCACCGCCATCCAGGCGTTGACGGCGCGACATCGCATCCCACTCAACGACATCGGCGAACCGGTACTCATCACGACCGGCCGCCGACTGCGCGAGGACGGCCTGGCGGGCGCCTCGGTCGTCATGCTCGACGGCGACTGCGCGTTCCTCGGCTGCCCGCCGTCCACCCACATCTGGTGGGGCGCTTACCTCGGAACCGGAGACGAACTGCTCGTCGCGGGCACGGTCGGCGACGACGGCGAACGCATCGCCTCGATCCGCGCCGAGGCCCGCGCGCGGCACGGCTGGATCATGGACACGTACCTGTTGCGACCCGCCTGAACCGCTGCGCGGTGGCAAGATCCGCACATGGCCCAATTCCTCCTGCGCGCCGCACTGACCGGGGTGGCGTTGTGGATCGTCACGCTGCTGGTCGACGGCATCTCCTTCGTCGGCGGCGACGACACACTGCAGCGGGCGGGCGTCATCTTCGTGGTGGCGGTGATCTTCGGGCTGGTCAACGCGATCATCAAGCCGATCGTCAAGCTCATCTCGCTGCCGCTCTACATCGTCACGCTGGGCTTGTTCCACGTCGTCGTCAATGCGCTGATGCTGTGGATCACGTCGCGCATCACCGAGAACACCACTCACTGGGGACTGTTCATCGACGACTTCTGGTGGACGGCGATCTGGGCCGCCATCGTGCTGTCGATCGTCAGCTGGGGACTGTCGGTCGTCACCCCCGGCGTATGACGACGACGTCGGGCGCCCGTACGGCACACTGGATGACATGCCCGAACTGCCCGAGGTAGAGGCGCTGGCCGACCATCTGCGGCGTCATGCCGCCGGCCTGACCGTCGGTCGCATCGACGTCGCCGCGCTGTCGGTGCTCAAGACGTTCGATCCGCCGCCCACCGCACTGCACGGCCGGCAGGTCACCGGCGCGAACCGATGGGGCAAGTTCCTCGGCCTCGAGGTGGGCGACCTGCACCTGATCACCCACCTGTCGCGCGCCGGGTGGCTGCGGTGGTCCGACAAGCTCTCGCCGCTACCGCTCAAGCCCGGCAAGGGTCCGATCGCGTTGCGCGTCCACCTCGGAACCCCCGGCGAGGCACCCGGTTTCGACCTCACCGAGGCAGGCACCCAGAAGCGGCTGGCCGTCTACCTCGTCGACGACCCGGCCAAGGTGCCCGGCATCGCCGCGCTCGGACCCGACGCGCTGTCGCTGAACCGCGAGGCCCTCTGCGAGGTGCTCAAGGGCAACGGCGGACGCATCAAGACCGTGATGACCGACCAGAAGGTGATCGCGGGCATCGGCAACGCCTACAGCGACGAGATCCTGCACGTCGCCCGGCTGTCCCCGTTCGCGACGGCGGGCAAGCTCACCGACCCGCAACTCGACGCACTGCACGACGCGATGATCACCGTGCTCACCGACGCGGTGTCGCGGTCCGTCGGCCAGCAGGCGGCGACGCTCAAGGGCGAGAAGCGCAGCGGCATGCGGGTGCACGCCCGCACCGGGCTGCCGTGCCCGGTGTGCGGCGACACCGTGCGCGAGGTGTCGTTCGTCGACAAGTCGTTCCAGTACTGCCCGACGTGTCAGACCGGCGGCAAGGTGCTCGCCGACCGGCGGATGTCCAAGCTGCTCAAGTGAGCTAGCCGCAGTACGACCCGGTGGCGACGTCGAGCGCCCGGTCGTAGAGCGGGTCCAGGGCACGCCGGGCGATCACCGA
>JAQSXQ010000612.1 GCA_029256565.1 Mycobacterium sp. | reverse complement strand
GGGCTGGGTAGCCAGGGGGCGCCGATGGCGCGCCGAATCGTCGAGGGCGGTTACGAACTCACGCTGTGGGCGCGTCGGCCCGCGTCGGTCGAGCCCTATGCCGACACCTCGGCGAAGGTGGCCGCGACACCGGCCGAACTCGGCGCGGCGAGCGACCTGGTGTGCCTGTGCGTGGTCGGCGACGACGACGTCCGGCAGGTGCTCGCCGGCGAATCCGGCGTCCTGGCGGGTATGCAGCCCGGTGGCGTCATCGCGATCCACAGCACCATCCATCCCGACACCTGCCGCGAGATCGCGAAGACCGCTGCAGAACATGGCGTTTCGGTCGTCGACGCACCCGTCAGCGGTGGCTCGCCTGCGGCGTCGGAGGGCACGCTGCTGGTGATGGTGGGCGGTGACGACGCCGACGTGGAGCGGGTGAGGCCGGTGTTCGCGACCTTCGCCGACCCCATCGTCCACCTCGGTCCGCTGGGCAGCGGGCAAGTCACGAAGATCCTCAACAACCTGTTGTTCAGCGCCAACCTCGGCAGTGCGGTGAGCACGCTGGAACTCGGTGAGTCGCTCGGCGTCCCGCGGGACAAGCTGTGCGAGGTGCTGGCGCGTGGTTCGGCGACGAGCAAGGCCGTCAACAGCATCTCGATGTTCGGCGGCACGCTCGAGGGTCTGGCGCCGATCGCCGGTGCGTTGCTGCAGAAGGACGTTCGGCATGCGGCGGCACTGGCGGACGACGCGTCCGCGCCGCAGGGGTCGGTGTTCACGGCGGCGGACACGGCGCTCGAGTCGATGCACCACCCGCGCTGATGAGCGCTTGCGCGAAGAAGAGACGATGCTGATGAGCACGGTCGGCTTCGTCGGTGCCGGGCGGATGGGCGCGCCCATGGTGCGCCGACTCGTCGAAGCCGGGCACGACGTCGACGCCGTCGGCCGCACGGACGACAAGCGTGCCGCGGTGGCCGAACTCGGTGCCAATCCCGTCGCCGGCCTGACCGCCGGTGCCTACGACGTGGTCGTGGTGTGCGTGTTCACCGACGACCAGGTGCGCGAGCTGTGCCTCGCCGGTGGCCTCGTCGCGGACATGCGTGCCGGCTCGACGCTGGTGGTGCACACGACGGGCAGCCCGACGACGGTTCGGGACATCGCCGCGAAGTTCGGTCACGTCGACGTGGTCGACGCACCGGTCAGCGGCGGCCCGCACGACATCGCCGCCGGTCGGGTCACGCTGTTCGTGGGTGCCGCCGACGATGCCCTGGAGCGGGTCCGCCCGGTGCTCGGCGCCTACGGGGACCCGATCCTGCACGCCGGACCGACCGGCAGCGGGCAACTCGTCAAGCTGATCAACAACACCCTGTTCGCCGCCCAGATCGGGCTCGTCGCCGAGGCCACCCGCCTCGGCACCCGCCTCGGCATCGACGAGGGGCCGCTGCTGCAGGCGCTGACCCACGGCAGTTCTGCCAGCCGCGTACTCGGCATGATCGCCTCGGCGGGGTCGGCCGACGCGTTCATCTCGGCAGTGGGCGAATTCATCGGCAAGGACGTCGACGTCGTGCGGCGCACCGTGGCCGATCTCGGCGCCGACCTCGGCGTGATCGACGCGGTGGTGGACGCCGGCGTGCGGCGCTGAAACCGACCCGCCCGGTTGGGCGATTCGGCTGATTTTCGAGACTGGATGTCGCATACTGTAGGCGTTACAATCTTACAGCCTTCCGTAACGTATGCGGCTCTGTTCCCAGTGCCCAGGAGGACGCAGTGACCAAGCCCAAACTCGTATTCCATCCCTTCGCGCAGGAGTACTTCGACAACCCCTACGAGATCTATGCGCGGATGCGGGACGAAGCTCCCCTGTACTACGACGAGGTCGAGGACTTCTACGCCCTGACCCGGCACGAGGACGTCGCCGCCGCGTTCAAGGACCACGAGTCGTTCTCCTCGGCCCGCGGCTGCGATCTGAGCATGGTGCGCTCCGGCGAGGTGCCGCAGAAGTCGATCATCTTCATGGACCCGCCCGACCACCGGCACATGCGCAGCCTGCTCAACAAGGCGTTCACGCCGCGGGCCATCCAATCGCAGCGCGACACGGTCGTCGAACTGGTCGAGCAGTACCTGGCGAAGGCCGACCCGGACCACTTCGACGTCGTGCAGGACTTCTCGGGGCCGTTCCCCGTCGAGGTCATCACGCGGATGGCGGGCGTGCCGGAGGACTTCCGTCAGCAGGTCCGGCACTGGATCGACACCAGCCTGCACCGCAAGCCGGGTCAGATCGACATGGACGAGCAGAACATGCAGGCCAACATCGACTCGGGCGTCTACTACTACGGCCTGGTCCAGGAGCGTCGGCAGAACCCGCAGGACGACATGATCAGTCGCCTCATCGCCGCGGAGATTCCGGACGAGAACGGCGGTCTGCGCAAGCTCGACGACATCGAGATCACCGGGTTCACCACGCTGCTGGGCGGCGCGGGCGCCGAGACCGTCACCAAGCTCGTCGGCAGCGCGGTCGTGGAGTTCGCCCGCCACCCCGAGCAGTGGCAGAAGCTGCTCGACGACCGCAGCAAGATTCCCGCCGCCGTCGAGGAACTGCTGCGCTACGTCGGGCCGGTGCAGTACAACGTCCGCTACAGCGTCAAGGACGTCGAGCTGCCGTGCGGCACGATTCCCGCGCACAAGCCGGTCTTCCTGATGGGTGCCGCGGCCAACCGCGATCCGCGTGCTTCGTCGACGGCGACAGCTTCGACATCGACCGCGACCGCACGCAGGCGCAGAACCTGGGGCTGGGCTACGGCATCCACAGCTGCCTGGGTGCGGCGCTCGCGCGCATGGAGACCGCGATCGCGCTGGAGTACCTGCTGGAGTTCATGCCGCGCTACGAGGTGGACTTCGACGGCCTGCAGCGGGTCAACATGCAGAACGTCGCTGGGTATCACCACGTGCCGGTCAAGGTGCTGAGGTGACCATGGCTCAGAAGATCGAGGTCGACTTCGGGCTCTGCGAGAGCAACGGGATATGCATGGGCATCATCCCCGAGGTCTTCGAACTCGACGACGAGGACTACCTGCACGTCCACACCGACGAAGTGACGCC
>JAQSXQ010000611.1 GCA_029256565.1 Mycobacterium sp. | reverse complement strand
TCATGCGATCCTCCAGGCGTAGACGCTGCGCACGAAGCCGTCTTCGTCGGTGTACAGCGGCATCGTGGTCAGCTCCATCTCCATGCCGACCTTCAGGTCGGCGGCCAGCGTCCCGTCGACGACCTTGCCGAGGACGATCAGGCCCTCGTCGGCGAGTTCCACCGCGGCGATGGCGAAGGGCTCGAAGGACTCCTGGGCGGGGTACGGGGCCGGTGGCGGATAACGGTTCTCGGTGTAACTCCACACCGTGCCGCGCCGCGAGATCGGCACCTGCGCCAGCTCGTCGCCGTCGCATGCGGGGTTCGGGCAGTTGTTGGCCCGCGGGGGAAAGACGTAGGTGCTGCACTGTGTGCACTTGCCTGCGATCAGCGAGGTGGCGCCGGAATCGTCCTGACTCCACCAACCGTCGATGGCCGGTAGTTGCGTTGCGGCATCGGTATCACCTGGCACCCGGTCAGCGTAAACGATCATGGGCGCGTAACTGAAACGTGTTGCAGTTTTACCGGCGAGCAACGTCCAGCAGGATGCGCAGCACGTCGTCGGGGTTGTCGCGCATCAGGTTGTGCTTGCCGTCGAGTTCGTGGCAGTTCCATCGGGGATCGTCGCGCACCCGGTCATACGAGCGGCGAAGCGGGGACTCGCCGGGCCAGTCCAGGGCGTAGACGTACTCGAGGCGGCGGAACCGGTCGAGGGTGTCGCTCACCCGCAGCCGCTGCATCACGCTCGCCAGGGGGTGGGCCGTGGCCCGCTCGTCGAAGAAGGGCAGGGGAGGCACGCCGAACCCGCTGTCGTCGACGCCGACGTACCACCGTCGTTCTTCCTCGTCGACGACGTCCCAACACGACTCGCCGTCGTGCGGAACCACGGCGTCGAGGAAGACGAGCGCGTCGACGCGGCACCGGCGTCCCGACGAGTCGTCGGCGCGTGCGATCCGGTCGGCGGCTCCGGTGATGACCATTCCGCCGTAGGAGTGCCCGACGAGCACCAGATCGTCCGCCGCGTCGGCGTTCTCGATGGCTGAGTGGACGTCAGTGACGTGAGTGTCGAGGTTCACCCCGCCGTGGAGCAGGTGGGCTCGCTCGGCCACGCCGGTCAGCGTCACCGCGAGCACCCGGTGGCCCGCCTCGCGCAGGGATGCCGCCACGTCGTCGAAACACCAGGCCCCGTGACACATTCCGGGGACCAGGACGAAGGTGCTGCCGTGAGAGTTCGTGGACATGACTCCAGCGTGGAAGCGACCGTGTCATAAGTCCAATAGCATCTTCGGCGTCTAACTATAATCAACGGTTATGGAACTGCGTCAGCTCGAATACGTGGTGGCCGTGGCGGAAGAGGCCAACTTCACCCGCGCAGCAGGTCGCGTCCACGTCGCGCAACCTGCGGTGAGTGCGCAGATCGCCCGACTCGAGCGCGAACTCGGCGAACCGCTCTTCGACCGAGGCAAGAGGGAGGTTCGACTCACGGCGGCCGGGTCGGCGCTGCTGCCGCATGCACGCGCCGCGCTCGCCGCGGTGGCCGCCGCGCGCACCGCGGTCGACGAACTCGGCCAACTGGTCCGTGGCTCGGTCGCGATCGGTGCGGTCACCGCACACGACGTCGACCTTCCCGCACTGCTGGCGGAGTTCCACGGCGCGCACCCCGGGGTCGACATCTCGCTCGGCAGCGACGACTCCGAGGCGCTGATCGACGGCATCCGCACGGGGCGGTTCGACGCAGCCATCGTGTCGGTCTCCGACCACGTCCCGGACGGGCTCGCGGCCGAAGTGGTGACCGATCAGCGCATCGTCGCAGCGGTCGGTGGGGCAGACCCGTGGGTGCGACGGCGCACCATTGCCGTCACCGATCTGGCGGAACGGCCTGTCATCGCCTTGCCGCCGGGCACGGGCATCCGCCGTCGGTTCGATCAGGCGTGTGCGGCGGCGGGAGTCTCGGTCCGGGTGGCGTTCGAGGCGTCGACGCCTGGTGCGGTGGCCGACCTCGCGGAGCGTGGCCTGGGCGTCGCCCTGCTCCCGGAGGTGGCCGCGACTGCGCGACCGGGCCTGCACGCGCTGCCGATCGTGCCGGAACTGCGGGGTCGCCTGGTCTTCGCCTGGCGTGCGGACGGGCCGATGAGCCCGGCAGCGCGGGTTCTGGTCGAGATGGCTCGGCGTCGACTGCGCGTCGGACCCGACCAATAGAGTGTGGGCGTGAGCCCTGCCAAGACCGCGCCGCAGCGCGCCGCCGGAACCCCGTCGGCCGACACCAAGCCGACACTGATGCTGCTGGACGGCAATTCGCTGGCCTTCCGGGCGTTCTTCGCCCTGCCTGCGGAGAACTTCAAGACCCAGGGCGGTCTGACCACGAATGCGGTGTACGGATTCACCGCCATGCTCATCAACCTGCTGCGCGACGAGCAGCCGACCCACATCGCGTCGGCCTTCGACGTGTCGCGGCAGACGTTCCGCATGGAGAGGTACCCGGAGTACAAGGCGGGCCGCTCGGCCACGCCCGACGAGTTCCGCGGGCAGATCGACATCACCAAGGAGGTGCTCGGCGCCCTGGGCATCACGGTGCTCGCGGAACCGGGTTTCGAGGCGGACGACATCATCGCCACGCTGGCCACCCAGGCCGAGAACGAGGGATACCGCGTTCTGATCGTCACGGGAGACCGCGACGCGCTGCAACTGGTCAGTGACGACGTGACCGTGCTGTACCCGCGCAAGGGCGTCAGCGAGCTGACCCGCTTCACGCCAGAGGCCGTCGTCGAGAAGTACGGTCTGACGCCCACCCAGTACCCGGACTTCGCCGCTCTGCGCGGCGA
>JAQSXQ010000610.1 GCA_029256565.1 Mycobacterium sp. | reverse complement strand
GTCGCCGTGCTCCTCGGCAAGGGCAGGCAGCGTTTCGTGTGGCCGGCCGTCGCCGCCCTTGGCGTGATCCTCTTGACGCAACCCTGGTCGGGCACCGTCGACCTGGTGGGCGTGGCCTTCGCGCTGGCGGCCGCGGTGTGCTGGGCCTGCTACATCCTGTTGACCCAGCGCGTCGGTGACGCCGTCGAGGGCATCAACGGCCTGGCCGTGTCGATGTCGGTCGCCGGCGTGTTCGCGACACTCGTCGTGGGCCACTCCGTGCTACCCCGCGTGACCCCCGAGATCCTGCTCATCGGCATCGGATTGGCGCTCCTGCTGCCCGTCATCCCGTTCTCGCTCGAGATGCTCTCGCTGCGGCGACTCACCACCGCGGCGTTCGGCACGCTGATGGCACTCGAACCCGGATTCGCGATGCTGGTCGGCTTCGTCGTGCTGCACCAGGTGCCCGGGCCCGCCGGCCTGGTGGGCATCGCGATGGTCGTGGCGGCAGGCATCGGCGCTGCCCGCAGCGGAGCCCGCACGGTGCCGCCGGTGCCCGCCGAAGTCGGCTGAGAACTCAGGTGTCGATGCGCTTGCGCCGGTACAGCGTTCCGACGGCGAGCAGGAGGAGGCTGATCAGCAGGATCGCCGTGGCGAGCACGTTGATCTGCGGCGGTACCGCCGCCTTGACCGCTGCGTTGACGTACAGCGGATAGGTCACCGAGGCGCCGCTGACGAAGTAGGTGATGATGAAGTCGTCGAGCGACAGGGCGAACGACAGCATCGCCGCCGCGATGATGCCCGGCACGATCAACGGCAACGTCACCCGGAAGAACGTGCGGAACGGCGTGGCGCCCAGGTCCATCGACGCGTCCTCGAGCGTCCAGTCGAAGCCGCGGACCCGCGCCCGCACCGTCATCGCGATGAAGCTCACCTGAAACGCGATGTGCGCGATGACGATGGTGGTGTACCCCGCGGCCCAGTTCAGGTCGAGGAACAGCGTCAGCAGCGACGCGCCCATCACCACCTCGGGTGCGGTCAGCGGCAGGATCAGGAAGGTGTCGACCGCCTTCGACCCGCGAAACCGTTGCCGCACCAGGGCGATGGCGACGAGCGTGCCCAGCACCAGCGCGATCAACGTCGACACGGCGGCCACGTTGAGGCTGAGCTTCAGCGCATCGGTCAGCGCCGGGTACTTGAACGGATCGGCCCAGTTCTCGAGCGTGAAACCGCGCCACGTGTAGTTGAACTTGCCCGTCGGCTTGTTGAACGAGAACAGGATGATGACGAAGATCGGCAGGAAGAGGTACAGCAGCACGAGCCCTGCGACCACCCGTAACAGGTTGTCGCCCAGATTGAGTCGCTGTGCGAGCGTCCGCTTGGGGGTCACGTCGCCGATGTCCTCGTTCGCCGTGGCGATACGGTCTGCAATCGTCATACGAGGTCCTCGGTTCCGAGTGCCCGGGTGTAGAGGAGCACGCCGACCAGGATCAGCGCCATCAGCAGGAAGCTCAGCGCCGCAGCGGCCGGATAGTCCTTGACGACCAGGAACTGTTTCTGAATGACGTTGCCGATCATGGTCGTTTGGGTGCTCCCCAGGTAGTCGGCGTTGATGAAGTCACCGACCGAGGGGATGAACACCAGCATGCTGCCGGCCAGCACGCCCGGCACGGACAGCGGCAGCACCACCTTGCCGAAGCTGCGCGGCGCCGACGAGTAGAGGTCCTTCGAGGCCTCGAGCAGCCTCGGGTCGATCTTCTCCAAGCTGACGTACAGCGGCAGGATCATGAAGATGATCCAGTTGTAGATCAGGCCGCCGATGACCGCCCACCCGGTGGACAGCAATCGGCCCTCCTCGGGAAGCAGTCCGACGGTGCCCAACGCCTGGACCACCCACCCCTCGTCGGCGAGGATCGTCTTCCAGGCGATGGTGCGGATCAGGAACGTCACGAAGAACGGCAGGATCACCAGTCCGAGGATCAGGTTCTTGTATCTGCCTGCCTTGAACGCGATCACGTACGCCAATGGGTATGCCAGCAGCAGACATACGACCGTGGCGACCCCCGCGTAGGTGAAGGAGCGGATGATCTGGTCGTCGTACTGCCGGAACGCGTCGACGAAGTTGCCGAAGTTCCAGTCGAACGTCAACGTCGGCAGGTACACCGATCCGCCCGACGACGACAACGAGGTGCGGCCGAGTGTCACCACCGGCACCACGAAGAAGATGCCGAGGTACACCATGGCCGGCAGGATCATCAGGTAAGGAGCGATCTTGCTCCGCTGCCTACCGCTGGCCGCGACTCCTGCCATGCCTCAGCCGCCGGTGACAGCGGCGTACAACGTGTTGTACTCCTGCGTCTGCTCGTCGGTCAGCGCCGCCCAGCCCTGGACCTTGTCCAGGATGTCCTTGGGCGGGTTGATCAACGGGTTGTTGGCGATCGCCGGGTCGATCTTGTTGAGTTCGTCGGTCATGTCCGACAGGACGGGCACGTACTGCACGAAGGCGACCAACTTGGCGTAGTTGGCGCGGTCGTAGACGTAGTTGATCCACGTCTCGGCGCCCTTCTGGTTCTGCGTCGTGTACGGGATCACCATGGTGTCGACGAACGTGGTGCCGCCCGACTCGGGGACGATGAACTGGAGGTCCGGGTTGTCGGCCTGCAGCTGCACCACGTCGCCCGAATACGCCTGTGCGATGGCGATGTTGCCCGCGGCGAGGTCGTCGGCGTAGTCGTTGCCGGTGAAGCGGCGGATCTGCCCCTTGTCCTTCTGCTCCCGGACGAGGTCGACGGCCTTGGTGATGCTCTCGGTCGTCGGGTCGGTGACCGA
>JAQSXQ010000609.1 GCA_029256565.1 Mycobacterium sp. | reverse complement strand
GAGGTTCCGGCGGGGCAGACGGTGGCGCTGGTCGGCACCACGGGTGCGGGCAAGACCACGATCGCCAAGCTGATCGCCCGGTTCTACGACCCGACGTCGGGTGCGGTGACGCTGGACGGTCACGACCTGCGCGATCTGCCCCAGGCCGAGCTGCGTCGTCACGTGGTGATGGTGACGCAGGAGAACTTCATGTTCGAGGGAACGGTGGCCGACAACATCCGGTTCGGCCGTCCCGACGCGACCGATGCGCAGGTCCGCGAGGCGGCGGAAGCCGTTGGCGCGGACAAGTTCATCACCGCCATGCCCGAGGGATACGACACCGACGTTGCCAAGCGCGGCGGTCGATTGTCCGCGGGGCAGCGGCAGCTGATCGCGTTCGCGCGGGCGTTCCTGGCCGACCCGGCGGTGCTCATCCTCGACGAGGCGACGTCGTCGCTCGACATCCCGAGCGAGCGGATGGTGCAGCGCGCGTTGGCGACCGTGCTGGCGGAGCGCACCGCGTTGGTGATCGCACACCGGCTGTCGACGGTGCAGATCGCCGACCGGGTGCTGGTGCTCGAGCACGGCCGGATCGTGGAGGACGGATCACCGGCCGATCTGATCGCCGGCGATGGTCAGTACGCCGCCCTCCACCGCGCGTGGGTGGAGTCGCTGGTCTAACGCGGGGCAATGTCGGAATTGCCCGCCTCTGAGCGACAACTCGCGACAATGGGGGACGCATTCATCCACAGGGCGCTCTGACGGCATCGCTCGCACTGCGGCTTCCGTCGGTCTCGCTCGTGACGCTGTGGTCATGACCGACTCATTGCAGCTACACGGGATCGAACTGCGTTACGTCTTGACCAACTATCTGGCTCTGCACGGTGACTGCACGGTCGCCGAGTTGGCGAAGGCCCTGCACCGTTTGGGCTTCGGATTCCCCGGCCGCCCGTCGAAGGCCATCTCCGATGCCTTGCGCTGGGAGGTGCGTCTCGGTCGGGTGCAGCGACGCGGCCGAGCGCTCTACGGGCCCGGGTACACACCGCGGGCGACCGAGTGGCGCATCGAGCGCCGCGTCGCGGAGTTGCGGGAACGAGCGCTTCCGCACCGGCCGGGTGGCGCGCCGATCGATCCGCGGTGGCTCTTCGATTGACTCTGCTGCCCGGATTGTCGCGACTTGTCGCTCAGAGGCGGGCACTAATCATGGCAGCAAACCGCGGCTGCGGGCCCGTGAAACGGCTTCATGCCTGGTCCGAGACCCGAGCTTGCCCGACGCGCTGCGCAGATAGCTCTTGACGGTCTCGGGCCGCAATGAAAGTCGCTTCGCCACTTCACCATTCGTACATCCGAGCGCAACCTGCGCGAGGACGTCGAGTTCGCGCGCGGTCAGCGGCGCGTCGTCGGCGAGGTCCTCGACGCGGCCGGAGAGCCGCTCGGCGAGCTGCTGCAGCTCCTGCTTCGTGACGGGTTCGTCGGCAGCAGCGAGGCGGCGCAGTTCGGCGTGCACCTCCCGTACCGTCTCGGCCTGCGCGGCCGTCGCGACCTGCGCGTCGCGCAGCCGCAGACGGCGGTCGACCTCGTCGCGGATGCGCATCTCCTCGCCGAGCCGTCGTCCCGCCGCGACCATCAGGTCGGCGGCGCGGCCGCCGATCGGCGCGCTGGCGCGATAGGCCCCGTAGAGCATCGCTCGCGGTGTGCCGTCGACGACCACGGGCACCGCGAGCACGCTGCGGATGCCCTCCGACAGCACGGGGGTGTCGTAGTCGTGGGTGATGGTCGCCGCGCTGCGGTAGTCGGCGACCGCCAGCGGACGGCCGGCCACCATGCTGGCGCCGCCGAGCCCGGAGTTCGAGCGGACGACGAGGCCGCGCAGCAGGCTCGTCCTGGTGCCGACGAACTCGCTGAGCAGCAGCGCGTTGCCGTGCACCTCCCCGCCGAACAGCACCGGAACGCCGCCGTCGACCGCGAGGTGCCGCAGTTCGGCACGCAGCGCGTCGGTGTCCCGCGGACGGAGCACTTGGCACCCTCTTTCGGGGGTAGCGGACGGGTGACTGTGACGTAGATCCTAGTCGGCATGACGACCAACACCGATCTGTATCGCACCGCACGCGATCACCTGGTGGCCGTGATCGGCGATTACGCCAAGGCCGTCGAGACCTTCACCTGGCCGCGGCTGACCGGGCGGTTCAACTGGGCAACCGACTGGTTCGACGTCATCGCGAGCGATCCCGTGACCGCCGACCGCACCGCGCTGTGGATCGTCGAGCAGGACGGCGCCGAGCAGAAGGTCACGTTCGCGGACATGGCTCGACGGTCGGACCGTGTCGCGACGTGGCTCGAGCGCCTCGGCGTCGGCAAGGGCGACCGGGTCATCCTGATGCTCGGCAACCAGGTCGAGTTGTGGGAGGCCATGCTCGCCGTTTCCAAGTTGGGCGCGGTGATCATGCCGACGACCGGCGCGCTGGGTCCGGCCGATCTCGCCGACCGGATCGACCGCGGCGGTGCGGGCTCCGTCATCGCCAACGCCGCGGACGCGCCCAAGTTCGCCGACGTACCGGGCGACTACCAACGAATCGCCGTTGGCGACGCGCCGCCCGGATGGCATGCCTACTCGGACGCCCGCGACGTCGTCTCGGTGGGACCGTTCACCGCGCGCACCGACGTGGACGACGCGATGCTCGTCTACTTCACCTCCGGCACCACCAGCAGGCCCAAACTCGTCGAGCACTCGCAGGTCTCGTATCCGGTGGGCCACCTGTCGACGATGGCGTGGATCGGCGCGCGGCCGGGCGACGTGCACCTGGCGATCAGCTCGCCGGGGTGGGCCAAGCAC
>JAQSXQ010000608.1 GCA_029256565.1 Mycobacterium sp. | reverse complement strand
CGGTGGCGGCCAACTGGCCAGAATGACCCATCAGGCCGCGATCGCCCTCGGTCAGACGCTGCGCGTCCTGGCCGCCGCACCCGGCGACCCCGCAGCTCAAGTCAGTCCCGACGTCGTGATCGGCGCCCACACCGACCTCGACGCACTGCGACGGGTGGCGGCAGGGGCGTCGGCGCTGACGTTCGACCACGAACACGTTCCCACCGAGCTGCTCGACACCCTGGTGGCCGAGGGCGTCACGGTGGCGCCGCCGCCGCAGGCCCTCGTCCACGCCCAGGACAAGCTGGTGATGCGCCGCAAGCTGGAGGCCCTCGGGGCGCCGATCCCGCGCTTCGCGGAGATCACCGACGCCGATCAGATCGACGACTTCGCCGCGCGGATCGGCGGACCGATCGTGGTGAAGACCGCCCGCGGCGGCTACGACGGCAGGGGCGTGACGTTGGCCCGCGACGTCGCCCACGCCCGGGAGACGGCACGCCGGTACCTGGCGGACGGCACGGCCGTGCTGGTCGAGGAGCGGGTCGACATGCGCCGCGAACTGTCCGCGCTCGTCGCCCGCTCACCGTTCGGGCAGGGCGCGGCGTGGCCCGTGGTGCAGACCGTGCAGCGCGACGGCATCTGCGTCGAGGTCATCGCTCCCGCGCCCGCGCTGGATCCCGAACTGGGGTCGGCCGCCGAGGAACTCGGGCTGAGGCTCGCCGGTGAACTCGGCGTGGTCGGCGTGCTGGCCGTCGAACTGTTCGAGACGGTCGACGGTCGCCTGCTGGTCAACGAACTCGCGATGCGTCCGCACAACTCGGGCCACTGGACCATGGACGGTGCTCGCACCAGCCAGTTCGAACAGCACCTGCGCGCGGTGCTCGACTACCCGCTGGGCGCCACCGGCCCGATCGCGCCCGTCACGGTGATGGGGAACGTGCTCGGTGCGCCCGAGGCGCCGACGATGACGATGGACGAGCGGCTGCACCACCTGTTCGCGCGGATGCCGGACGCGAAGGTGCACCTGTACGGCAAGTCGGAACGGCCGGGACGCAAGATCGGTCACGTCAACGTGATCGGTGCGGCCGACGGCTCGCTCGACGACGCGGACTACGTGGCAGGCGTGCGCGAGCGCGCAACGAGGGCGGCGCACTGGTTGTCGCACGCCGAATGGACGGACGGATGGGACGAACATGACGGCTGACGAGCGCTTGCGCGAGGAACCGACTGCTGGGGCCGCACCGTCGGCACGGGTCGGCGTGATCATGGGCAGCGACAGCGACTGGTCGGTCATGGAGGACGCGGTGCTCGCGCTGGCCGAGTTCGAGGTGCGGTTCGAGGTCGGCGTCGTCTCGGCGCATCGCACGCCCGGCCGGATGCTGGACTACGCGCGCAATGCGGCGGGGCGCGGCATCGAGGTGATCATCGCGGGCGCGGGCGGGGCAGCTCATCTGCCCGGCATGGTCGCGTCCGCCACACCGCTTCCGGTGATCGGCGTTCCGGTGCCGCTGGCACGGTTGGACGGGCTGGACTCGTTGCTGTCGATCGTGCAGATGCCCGCAGGCGTGCCGGTGGCCACCGTGTCGATCGGTGGGGCCAGGAACGCGGGCCTGCTCGCGGTGCGCATCCTCGCCTCGGCCGATCCCGTCCTGCGGGCCAGGATGGAAGGCTTCCAGGCCGACCTCGAGGCGATGGTGCTCCGCAAGGACGCCGCACTGCGAGACCGACTGCTCGGCGACGCGTCCGGGCAGGGTAAAGTTACCGGCGAGTAGCAAGGAGCAGATTTCATGGCGATCGGTAACCCGTCGTTCGACGTCTTCAAGCTGTCCGACGAGCACGAGGAGTTGCGCTCGGTCCTGCGCGATCTGTGCGAGAAGGAGATCGCGCCGTACGCGGCGGACGTCGACGAGAAGGCGCGATACACCGACGAGGCGCTCAAGGCGCTCAACTCGTCGGGTTTCTCCGCCATCCACATCCCCGAGGAGTACGGCGGCCAGGGCGGCGACTCGATCACCGCCTGCATCGTCATCGAAGAGGTCGCGCGCGTCTGTGCATCGTCCTCGCTGATCCCGATCTGCAACAAGCTCGGCACGATGGGCATGCTGCTGCGCGGATCCGAGGACATCAAGAAGCAGGTGCTGCCGTCGATCGGCGGCGGCGAGGCCACCGCCTCCTACGCGCTGAGCGAGCGCGAAGCCGGCAGCGACGCGGCCGCCATGCGGACCCGCGCGAAGGCCGACGGCGACGGCTGGGTGCTCAACGGATCCAAGTGCTGGATCTCCAACGGCGGCAAGTCGACCTGGTACACCGTGATGGCCGTGACCGACCCCGACAAGGGTGCCAACGGCATCTCGGCGTTCGTGGTGCACGCCGACGATCCGGGCTTCAGCGTCGGTCCCAAGGAACGCAAGATGGGCATCAAGGGCTCGCCGACCACGGACCTGTACTTCGAGGACTGCCGCATCCCGGGTGACCGGATCATCGGCGACCCCGGCACGGGCTTCAAGACCGCGCTGGCCACGCTGGACCACACCCGCCCGACGATCGGCGCGCAGGCCGTCGGCATCGCCCAAGGTGCGCTGGACGCGGCCATCGCGTACACCAAGGAGCGCAAGCAGTTCGGCAAGTCGATCAGCGACTTCCAGAACACCCAGTTCATGCTCGCCGACATGGCGATGAAGATCGAGGCAGCGCGGCTGATGGTCTACTCCGCGGCAGCGCGCGCCGAGCGTGGCGAGCCCAATCTCGGGTTCATCTCGTCGGCGTCGAAGTGCTTCGCGTCCGACGTCGCGATGGAGGTCACGACCAACGCCGTGCAGCTCTTCGGCGGCTACGG
>JAQSXQ010000607.1 GCA_029256565.1 Mycobacterium sp. | reverse complement strand
CGGTCAGCCTGCCTGCCCGCTCCAGAGCCAGTGCGAGCCAAGCCATGTCGTCGTAGTAGTCGTTGGTCCAGCGCAGGTTGTTGCGCAGCCGTTGGCCGCGGATCTGGCGCTCGATGCGTTGCAGACGCTCCGGCTGCGGGTCGCGCACCTGGGCGTCGACCAGGCAGTCGAGCAGGTGCGCCTGCCACCAGTAGTGCCAGGTGCCGAACCTCGAGTGCTTGCCTTCGGCGGGCCAGGCGACCACGCCCAGCTGGGTTCCCGGCAGCCCCCACAGCTTGCGCAGGTGGCGCGTGGTGATGGCGGCTTCTGCGCTGGCGGCGCGGTTGGCCCAGAGCTGATCCATACGTCGATCCTGCCCTACCAGGCCTGGCCGAGGTCGGCGTGTTGCGCGATCCACGTGTGCATCGCGATGCCTGCGGCGACGGCGGCGTTCATGCTGCGGGTCGAGCCGAACTGGGCGATCGACACCGTCTTCGCCGCACCCGTCCGCGTGTCGTCGGTGATGCCCGGTCCCTCCTGCCCGAAGACCATCAGGCACTCCCGCGGCAGCGCGGTGTGCTCCAGCGGCACGGCACCGGGCACGTTGTCGACGGCGATCACCGTCAGCCCCGAACCAGTGGCGAAGTCGAGCAGTGCGGCAGTGGTGTCGTGGTGCTCGAGACGCTGATAGCGATCGGTGACCATCGCCCCGCGCCGGTTCCACCGGCGGCGGCCGACGATGTGCACGGTGTGCACGGCGAACGCGTTGGCGGTCCGGACCACCGCGCCGATGTTCGCGTCGTTGCCGAAGTTCTCGATGGCGACGTGCAGCGGGTGCCTGCGTCGGTCGATGTCGGCGATGATCGCCTCGCGCGTCCAATACCGGTAGGCGTCGACGACGTTGCGGGTGTCGCCCTCGCGCAGCAGTTCCGGATCGAAACGCGGGTCGTCGGGGACGTCACCCACCCAGGGCCCGACGCCGGGTGCGGCGCCCCACTCGGTCGGGCCCAGCTGCTCAGTCACGTGGTTGGGTCCACAGTGCGGCGTGGGTCCCGATCACCGACACCGTCGGAAAGAGCAGTGCCGCGTTGATCTCGCCCTGGGTGCACAGCGACGCGCGCACGGCGACGGCGTCGAGCGCGGCATCGGGTAGCACCAGCACCGACGAGCCGTACACGTCGCATGCGTGCGACAGCCCGGGTGCGGGCAGCGTGGGCGCCACGACGACCATCAGCGGCCCGCCGCGTGCGAGCGACTCGTCGCGGTATCGCGCTGCGAGACCGTCGATCTGGAGGCCGAGCAGCATGTAGCCCTTGCCCTGGAACGCCGCGGGGTCGCCGAGCGCGGTCGGGTCGATCATGGCGCCGTCGGCGCGGAAGCCGTCGGCGCTCGACGACTGCAGGCGCAGGCCGGTGTCGTTCTCGTTGGTCGGCGTCAGACCCACCGGGAACGCGGCCGGGTAGGCGACGGTGCTGCCCGCGATGCGGTCCTGCGGCGAATACGCGTAGACGCCGCGCACCTGACTCTGGTCGCGCAGCGGGCCGAGACAGACGGTTCCGTTGATCTTGTCGGGCGTCGCGGTCGCGGGCCGGATGTCGAGGTTGGTGATGTCGGCGCAGCCACCGACCGCGTTGGACTCGATCGGGTGGGCCAGCGCCCCGTAGAGCCCGAACCGGATGGCCTCGGGCTTGGTCCGCGGCGCGGCGGGATCCGATGGTGCAGCGTCGACGTCGACGAGTACGTGGTCGCCGTCGAAGCGCAGGTTCGTCACCGACATGTTCCAGCCCAGGATCGCCTGCGATTCGCCGATCTTCGCGGTCGTCGCACCGTACGGCGCGGGTTGGTCGGCATCGCCTGAGCAGCCCGACAGCATCAGGGCCAGCACGCAGGCCATCGACAGCGCGAGTGCCCTCACCACTCAGGTCCGCCCACGGCCGCGGCCCACCACCTTGGTCAGGGAGCGCACCACGCTGCGCGGGATCATCCGTCCGCCGGTGGTGAGCGCCTTGTACTGCAGACCGGGCACGATCACCACCTCGCCCTTGGCGACGCCTGCGAGGGTGTCGCGCACGACGTCGTCGACCTCGAGCCAGAGGAAGCTCGGGGTGCCCGCCATGTCGATGCCCGCCCGTTCGTGGAACTCGGTGCGGACGAACCCGGGGCACAGCGCGTGCACGCCAACGCCGGTGCCGCCGAGGCCGTTGGCCAGGCCCTCGGAGAACGAGATGACCCACGCCTTCGACGCCGAGTACGTCGAGCCGCGGCCGGGCAGCAGTCCGGCGACGCTGGCGACGTTGACGACGGTGCCGCTGCCCTTGGCCAGCATCGGCGGCAGTGCGGCATGCGTCAGGTGCATGACCGCCGTGACGTTGACGTCGAGCTGGGATTGCAGTGCGGTCAGGTCGGCGGTCCAGAATTCGCCGGACGTGCCGAAGCCTGCGTTGTTGATCAGGACGTCGACTCCGGCGGCCAGCCGGTCGGCGACCTTGGCGCGGTCGTCGGCAACGGCGAGGTCGGCGGGCAGCACCTCGACGCGGGCGCCTGCCTCGTCGCGCAGTTCGGCGGAGAGCCGCTCGAGGCGTTCGACGTCACGGGCGACGAGGACCAGGTCATGACCGTCGGTGGCGTACCGGCGGGCGAAGCCGGCGCCCAGCCCAGCGGTGGGACCGGTGATCAGTGCGACGGGACGTGACATGCCCGACAGGCTACTCAGTGCTCGATCGGGTCAGCGCTCGGTCGGGTGATCCGACTCAGCGCTGGTAGTTCGCCGACTGCCTGCCGTTGCGGGCAGGCGGGCGCTGCTGGGTGAAGCGGCCGACGTCGGCGCGACCGGCGGGGG
>JAQSXQ010000606.1 GCA_029256565.1 Mycobacterium sp. | reverse complement strand
TGCTCCTGGTGGCCGCAGCGGCCGGCATCGTCACCGTCTATCAGGACTTCGCCGCCGACGACACGACGCTGGCCCTGTTGTTGTTCGCGGTGCCGTTGAGCACGCTGCTGTGCGCCCACGTGCAGCCCGCGACCGAGGATGCCGACGCTGCGCCAGCTGGCTAGCCGCCAACGGGCTCAGCTCACACCGAGCGCCGAGAAGATCTGCTCGTAGCGTTCGGACGGATCGAGCGCGAGTCCGCCCTTCACGAAGGTGGTCCATTCATCGGCCAGCACTTCGCTGCGGCCAGACTCGATCGCATCGAGTCCTGCGGAAGCAAGGACGGCTGGGGCGATCTTCGGCCCCTCGACGCCCTGGGCCATGTCGGTGTCGACGAGTCCCATGTGGACGCCCACCACGTGCGTTCCCTGCGCCATCAGCTCGATTCGCGTGGCGTCGGTGAGGCTCCACGCGGCGGCCTTGGATGCCGAGTAGGCCCCGGCGCCCGGGACGGTGAACCAGGACAGGGCGGAGACGACGTTGAGGATCGCGCCACCCCCGTTGGCGCCCAAGATTGGCGCGAAGGCGCGCGTCGTCAGCAGGGGACCGTAGAAGTTGGTCTCCATTTCTCGCCCGATGTTCGCGAGGTCACCAGTGAGCAGCGATGTGCCGGTGGAGATTCCGGCGTTGTTGATCAGGATCTGAACGTCTCCAGCCGCGTCGGCGGCCGCTCGCACCTGATCGGGCTTGGTGACGTCCAGCTCGATCGGCTGGACGCCGTCGACGTCGATGGTGCTGGCGTCGCGCGCGGCCGCGTAGATCTTCGCCGCGCCACGCTCCTTCAACTGGGCCACGAACTCCGCGCCGATGCCCCGATTCGCTCCGGTCACCAGCACGACGGAATCTCTTAGCTGCACGACATACTCATTTCCGTAGTGATCACTATGTATTGGCGGAGGCGACCGTAGCACAATTCGTAGCGATCGCTACGTTATGCTGTGGCCATGGCCGGCAGACCACTTGGCTTCGACCGCGACGCCGCGTTGGCGGCGGCCGTCGAGCAGTTTTGGCGCACCGGCTACGCCGAGACCTCGATCGCGATGCTCACCAAGGCGATGGGAGTGACTCCGCCCAGCATCTATACGGCGTTCGGCGACAAGAACCGCCTGTTCGAAGAGGCCGCAGAGGAGTACTTTCGGCGCACGTGCGAAGCGCTCGATCGCTTCGCCGAGGAGCGAACTGCCCAGGAAGCCATCGCTCAGATGCTGGACGGCACCGCCCGAGCGCACGCCGACACCGGAACTCCACCAGGCTGTCTCATGCTGACTGAGCCGCGACTCGCCGCGCAGCGGGAGGACGTACGTCGTCGGGTCAGGGACCGGCTCGCTCGAGGTGTCCGCGACGGCGACCTTCCGCCGGACACGTCGATCGACCAATTGGCGACCTTCCTGGTCGCGGTCATGCGTGGCATGTCCGGTTCTGCCAGGGACGGCGGCACGGTCGAGGAACTCCTGGCGATCGCCGCCACCGCCATGGCTGCACTTCCGCCCCGGCCGGCAGGTGTCGAGGAATCGTCTACGGGCGCATCGTAAGACAGGGTGCCGAGGTCAGGCCGTGCGGGTCGAGACGGCGGCCGCGATGCGGTCGAGGGCGTCGGCGTTGACACGGTAGTACGCCCATTTGCCGCGTTGCTCACGGCTGACGAGGCCGCTGTCGACGAGCAGCTTCATGTGGTGCGACACCGTGGGCTGAGTCAGCCCCAGCGGTTCGGTGAGGTCGCAGATGCAGGCTTCCCCACCATCGGAAGCGGCGATGAGGGAGACCAGCTTGACCCGTGCCGGATCCGCGAGCGCCTTGAACACCGAGGCGAGTCGTTCAGCAGCCGGCGTATCGAGCACACCGCCAGTCAGGGGTGAGCAGCAGGCAGCCACGTCACTAGAAGTCAGCGGCGCGGTCGCAAGAGCCATGTGCCCATGATGCCATACGCATTGACAAACTTCGATGGGTCACGGACGATCGATTCATCGAAGATCGTCGATGAGAGGGGTTGGAGATGTCGGAGTTGCCCGTCGTAGTGATCGGGGCCGGACCGCTGGGTCTGGCTGCGGCCGCGCACCTGCTCGAACGCGGACTCACCCCGCTGGTGCTGGAGTCCGGCACTGGACCAGGGGCAGCGGTCGAGCAGTGGGAGCACGTGCGCACGTTCTCGCCGTGGCCGGAGTTGGTGGACCCCTCTGCCGCGCGATTGCTGGAGTCGACGGGCTGGACCGCTCCCGAGGCCGGGTTCCCGACCGGCCGCGAGTGGATCGACGGGTACTTGGCGCCGTTGGCCGATGCACTGGGCGAGCGGGTCCAGTACGGCGCGCGCGTGGAGGCGGTGTCGCGGCTGGGTCGCGACCGGTTGGTCAGCCCGGGGCGGGCTGAGACGCCGTTCGTCGTGCACGTCGGCAACGACTCGGGCACCGAGTACCGGGTTCGGGCCCGTGCGGTCATCGACGCCTCGGGCACGTGGGGTCTGCCGAATCCCGCTGGCGCTGACGGTGTTCCCGCGATCGGTGAACGCACCGCGGCGGCCTCGGGAGTGGTGACCTACGTTCCGCCGACGCCCTCACAGGCCTCGGCGTGGGCGGGCAAGCGCGTGGTGGTGGTCGGCAGCGGGCATTCGGCGATGACCGCGGTGATCCAGCTCGGCGAGGTGGTACGCGAGAATCCCTCGACCACGGTGACCTGGGTCCTGCGCCGCGGAGTCTCCGAGGACACCTTCGGCGGGGGAGCCGCTGACGAACTCCCCGAGCGCGGCGCGTTGGGCGTGCGGTCCAAGGAAGCAGTCGAGGCGGGCAGGGTG
>JAQSXQ010000605.1 GCA_029256565.1 Mycobacterium sp. | reverse complement strand
GCGATCAGCAGCGCGATCACGATGCCCACCGCGGCCAGCGACAACGTGGCGGGCAGGCGTTCCACCAGGATGCCGGCGACGGGATCGCCGTTGCGGAAGCTGACCCCGAGGTCGCCGCGGACCGCGGAGGTCACGTAGCCGAAGAACTGTTGCAGCAGCGGCTGATCCAGGCCGCTGGCCGCCCGCAGCGCATCGTAGGCCTCCGGGGTGTACCGCGTTCCCAGTGCGATCCGCACCGGGTCGCCGGGGACCAGATGCACCAGCGCGAAGACCACGATCAGCACGCCGACGAGCACCACCAGGGAGTAGGCGACGCGGCGCGCCAGGAATCGCAGGACGGGGTGAGTCAGTAGCGGCGGCACGGTCTTCGACGGGCTCACTGGGTCACCGCATCACTCATCGCCGCGGTGCGGAACCGTATCGCACCGTCGCGACGCGCCTCGTAACCGGTGAGGTCGGGCGTCCAGCCCTGGATGACCGAGGGGTTGTACAGGTAGATGTAGCTGACCTGGTCGGCGATTTGAACCGCCGCCTTCGCATAGTCGTCGGCGCGGGCGTCCCGCGCGGTCTCCACGCGCCCGGCGTCGAGGAGGCGGTCGACCTCGGGGTCGGAGAACTTCTGCGCGTTGTTCGAGCCGCCGGTGTGGTGCTGGGCGTAGTAGAAGTCGTCGGGGTCGATGTTGCCGAGCCAGCCCATCATCAGCATGTCGAAGTTGCCGGTGTTCTGTTCGTCGAGCCAGGTGGCCATGTCGACGGTGCGGATGTTGACCGAGATGCCCAGTGGCGCCAGGTTGTCGGCGACCACCTGTGCGGCCGTCACGGTCTCCGGGTACTCGCTTGTGACGAGCATGTCGAGCGTGGTGGGCCGCACCCCGGATTCGTCGAGTAGACGCTTGGCCTCGTCGAGGTCGTACCGGTACTGGTCGTAGCGGACGTACCACGGGTTGCCCTCGGGGATCGCCAACTGGTTCGCGACGGCGGTGCCGTAACTCGTCGCCTGGACGATCGCGTCGCGGTCGATGGCGTAGGCGATGGCCCGGCGCACCCGCACGTCGTTCCACGGTGCCCTGGCCTGGTTGAGCGCGAAGTACCAGTAGTCGTTGCTCGGCGTCACCGCGAGGTGGATCGACTCGTCGCTGCGCAACTGCTCGACGCGTTGTGCCGGAATGGAATCGGTCCAGTCGACCTCGCCTGCCTGCAACGCGGACAGGGCGGTGGACGGTTCGGAGATGAACCGGTAGGTCACGCCGGGGATCTTCGGAGCGCCACCCCAGTAGTTCGGATTCGCCGAGAGGGTGATGGAGTCGCCGCTGCGTTGCGAGGCGAAGGAGAACGGCCCCGTTCCCATGGGACGCGTTGCGATCTCCCCACTTTCGACGTTGCGTCGGGAGACGATGGCCATGCCCTTGAAGCCGCCGAGATTGGTCAGCAGGTTCGGCGTCGGCTCCTTCACCCGGACGACGACGGTCGAGGGGTCGGGCGCGGTGACGTCGGTGACGGCGCTGAACTTGTCGACGTTCGAGAGCTTCTCGTCGATGATGCGTCGGTAGGAGTACACGACGTCGTCGGCGGTGAACGGACTGCCGTCATGCCACGTGACGCCGTCGCGGAGCCGGAACGTCCACGTGAGCTGATCCGGCGATACGGTCCACGACTCGGCGAGCGCGGGTTGCATCTCGAGGTTCTCGTCGGGTTCGACGAGAGTGTCGAAGACGTTCTCCAGCACCTCGAACGAGAAGTACGAGCTGGTCTTCTGCGGGTCCAGCTGATCGGGTTCGCCGGCAATGGCAGCGATGAGGTTCCCCGCCGAGTCGCCCAGGTCGACGCGTTGTGCGCTCGCGCAGGACGTGAGGGTGAGCGCGACCACGGCAGCAAGGAACGTGGCGAGCCAGCGCATTCGGGGCGGTTACCCACCCGGGCGATCATCTACACGCCCACGTCGAGACCCGACGCGTACGTCTCCTTGACCACCTCGAGGTGGGTCCAGCTCTCCACGGCGCTGACGGTGGGCAGGGCCCGCACCGCGTCGAGCGTCTCGATGAGGTGACCGGTCGAGAAGCCGCGCACCGTGACCAGGACGTCGAACCGTCCAAGCGTGCGCGCCACGAAGATGACCGAACCCATGCCCGCCAGGAGGTCCAGCACGTCGCGGTCGTCGCCGCACAGCCGGACGCCGAAGCCCATGGCGCTCTGCAGGTCGCGACCCGAGTGCCGAACCACCGCGCCGATGCGGAGCACCTGCGCGTCGAGCAGGCGGACCACTCGACGGCGGGCGCCGGCCGGTGACAATCCGACCACCTCGGCCAAGTCCACGTAGGACGCTCGGCCGTCGTCCTGCAGCGCGCGCAGCAGGGCGACGTCGACGTCGTCGACGTGGGTGGTGACCTCGCCGACCGGGCCGACCACGTCGCGGATCAACTCGACGTAGGTCAGGGTGTCGACCCCGACGACACCGGGGTGGGCCCGCAACTCGCCGATCGACCGGTCGATGTCGCGTGCCGAGGCCGCGCGTACCTCGACGACCAGTCCGTGCCGACCCGTCGTGAGCGAGAGGAAGGGAACGTCGTCGCGGCGGGCGATGTCGGCGGCGACGGCGGCGGCCGGGCCGTTCACCACGAGCCCCACGTGGGCGAGCGCCCCGCGCCCGATCACTGCCGGATGGACGACGCCGCGCACCACGACCTGTCCGCTGGCGATCAGGCGTTGGGTGCGCGCTGCGGCCGCCGAGCGGGACAGCCCCACCCGGCGCGCGATCTCGCGGTGGGTGAGGCGGCCGTCGACCTCCAGCAGTTCCACGATGGCCTCGTCGACCTCGTCCATTCCCACTCC
>JAQSXQ010000604.1 GCA_029256565.1 Mycobacterium sp. | reverse complement strand
GCCGAGCAGAGTGCGATACGGCTCGTCCATGGCGATGCGGAGTTGCTGGCGGTGCACGTCGTCGCCCTCGGCCAGATCGAGGGTGATGACGCCGTTCGCGTGACCGGTGAACACCTTCTCGTCGGCGCTGGACAGCAGGTCGAAGGCGAGGCCGAAGTGGGGATCGTCGTCTCGGCCGACGATGGGCAGCTTCAGGTCCACCAGCTCGACGATCAACCGGCGCTTGGCCTTCTCCGCGGCGGCGAAGGAGGCCAGCGCCACCGTGTCCCCGTCCCGGGGACGCGTCCTGGTCAGCGCACACGACGTGCACAGCTTGCGCACGGGTGCCACCTCGACGAGCCAGTTGCACTTGGCCAGATGGAGATTCGCGCAGAGCTGATATTCGCTGGCATCCACGGCGCCGCCGTGTTCGCTCTCGGACCCCTCGGCGATGACCAGGAAGGCCATGTCGTCCAGAGAGAACCCGAGCTTGCTCTTGCAGGACAGGCACACCGAGTTCTCGAACGCCAGCCGCTGACCGCAGTTGGGGCAGATGAAGTCACGCACGGAGCAGGCCGCCCTGTAGCGGCGCCACGTCGACCGAGACGTCGATCACGCTGCTCTCGGAGTCGGTGTAGATGATGCCGCGCAGCGGTGGCACGTCGGCGTAGTCGCGACCGAAGCCCACGACCACGTACCGTTCGTCGACCATCGTGTCGTTGGTGGGATCCAGCCCCAACCAATGGTTCTGCGGCGTCCACACCGCGGCCCATGCGTGTGTCGCATCGACACCCACCATGCGTTCCCTTCCAGGAGGCGGATCGGTTGCCAGGTATCCAGACACGTAGCTGGCGGCGAGACCGTTGGCTCTCAGGCAGGCGATCGCCAGCCGAGCGAAGTCCTGACATACCCCTTCCCTGGCCACCAAAACCTCCGCCACCTGGGTCGACACCGTGGTGGACCCGGACCGGTAGGTGAAGTCGGCGTTGATTCGGGCGTTCAGTTCGGTCAGCACGTCGATCAGTGGCCGCCCGGCCTCGAAAGTCGGTGCCGCGTAGGCACGTAGTGCCTCGGTGATCTCCGGTGGTCGCAGATCGAGGGTGAACTCGGTGGCCAGCGCGCCGTCCGCCCCGACGGGCCTGGCGATCTCCCACGGCGCCAGCGCCGAGCCGGCCCCGTAGGACTCCGCCGGTGGCGGGTCGACCGCCACCACGGAGTGACTGGTCACCGACAGCGTGCGGTGCCGCTCGGTGACGTGGAAGTACGAGCTGACGTTGCCGTAGCCGTCGCGGCTCGTCGAACGGTCGGCGGCCTCGGGGTCGACGACCAACTCGTGCGAGAGACAGCGCTGCGTGTCGGAATCCCTTGGCGTCAGGAAGCCCCGGCCGTAGGAACTCGTCACGTCGTCGGAGTAGCGGTAGGTGGTCCGGTGGGTGATCTCGTAGAGCCTCCCACCCGGCGAGGCCGGTTCGCGGAGGGTCATGGCATCACCCGGCGCTCGGCGGGTCCCCACAGCGGTTGCATCTCCCCGGGCACCGAGAGGTGCGTCGCGGTGATGACGCGCGACAGGTCGCGCAGGTCGGAGTGCAGGGCGTCGAGCAGGTCGGCGAAGTCGGCGCGCCGACCGTCGGGTGTGACGTTCTCCAGGTCGGCGGGGTCGGTCCGGCGCAGCCGCGCGATGACGTCGTCGATGGACCGTTCCGGCCGCGTCGACCCCGACGAGGACGGAAGTGCCTTGAGGTCGGCCCGGATTCGCTCCAACTGGTAGACCAGCGACCGGGGATTCCCGTCGTCGAACAGCAGCAGGTCCGCCACCGCGGCCACGCTGACCTTCCCGAGGGTCCGCCGCCGGTAGCTGACCGACGACTCGCATGCCACCAGCGTCGACTCGGTGATCGTCTGCTCCGCGCCCGGGCCGCGCACCGTGGTGAGCGTCGCACCGAGCAACGCCGTCAGCCAGGATCCCCGTTCGATGCGCTTGCCGATGTCCATCACCGTCCAGCCGACGTCCTGGATCATCGACTCGGCCGCCACGCCCGAGAGCGCGAGCATGCCCACCAGCGTCTGACTGTGTGCGGTCGCGAGGTACGTCTCGCCCTCGGTCTGGGAATCGGGCGGCAGCGCCGTCGGTTGCAGCACGGCACGCTCCACGGCGGCGAGCACCATCCACGTGTCGTTGGACAACTGGTCGCGCACGGCCCGGGACGCCTGGGCGAGACGGTCGATCGACTGCGCGAGCGACCCGGGGCGATGCCGGTCGGCGGTCAGCGACCACAGCGTGGTCGGTGTCGTGGCGACCATCTCGGCGTGGTCGCCGTCGGCACCGGTGTCGGTCCCGGTGATGTCGCCGAGCGAGGTCAGCAGCACCGGAACGCATTCACTGCCCGCCATCTCGCGGCGGTACCGGAATTCGTGATAGCGCTCGCGGGTCACGGTGAGCAGACGCGCCATGCTCTCGGCGCGTTCGGCGTACCGGCCGAGCCAGAACAGGTCCGCCAGCATGCGCGGGGAGCTGACCGCGCGGGTGGCGCTCGGCGTCAGGACGGGCAGGTCGACGACCGGTGACGGCGTCCGCTCGGCGGTTCCCCGGCTCGGGGTGCGGACCCAGACGTCCTTGGCCGCAACGGTATTCAAACGGTGGGCGGCGCTGCCCGGAGCCACGAGGTAGCCGAGACCGCCGACCATGGGCGCATAACCGCTGCGTTGTGCGACGGAGAACAGCCGCATCCCCACCTTGCCAGCGGACAGTCCGCCGCGTCGCTGATCGGTGGGGGCCGTGGCGAACTCGGGTAGTTCCTGCCCCACCCACTGCCACGGCGTGGCTGCGATTCGCGCGCCGAGGCGCTCGAGT
>JAQSXQ010000603.1 GCA_029256565.1 Mycobacterium sp. | reverse complement strand
GCCCGGGTCCCACGATTTCGGCAGGGCCGATGCCCCGGGGTTGTCGGCAGGCGCAGAGGAGGCGGTCACCTCGACATTCTAGGAACCGCCGACCGGTGGCCGATCAAGCCCCCGACGCGCTCCCCCGGGTCAAGCCAGTCGTTCGGTCTCCAGGGAGACGCCTGCCGCCGGGAATCGCGCCAGTAGTGCGTCGCCCAGCGCGGCGGCGGGAGTGAGCACGCCGTGCAGATCCGACAGCGCGTCGCGGTCCAGGGCCAGCGCAAGGCCACATTCGCCCAGGAGAACCGACGTCGCCTTGTAGCCGGGATCACCCTGCTGCGACATCGTGGCGCGGTAGCGCGCGCCGGTGGTCGTGGTCGTGTACGTCTCGACGGTGTAGTGACCGTTCTCACGGGCCTTCTCGCTGGGACCGGTGCCCGGCTTGGGCAGGACTCGCTCGATCAGCCCGCGCGGGAGCTTGTTGAAGTACCTGCCGCCGAGACCGAGCATCGCGACGTTGGCGGCGGTGTCGAGCGCCGCTGCCACGGGCGCGACGACCGAGGAACCCATGCTCATGGTCTCGGCGTAGCGGAACGTGCGGCCGTAGGACCAGTCGAGCAGCGCGTTGGACCGCCGCACGATTCGGGAGTTCGGCGCTCCCATGGCGAACGCGCCGGTCCAGACGCCGTCCAGTTCCGGCGCGATCTCCCGGCCGCGCCGCCACGGCGTGTCCGACTGATGCCCCAGTTCGGGTTCGGCCGACCGGTCGGTGCTCAGGGTGTACGGGTCGTTCATCTGCCGACGCGCCTCCGGGTCGGACGACGACGTGTCGAGCACCTCGAGCATGGAGGCGAGGGTGCCGCCCGAGATGCCGCCGGCGAAGCGCCGCACCACGAGGGTGGTCTCGCCCAACTGCCCGGTGCCGTCCTCGGCCGCTCGCCGGTGCAAGGCGTAGACGCTGAGATCCGACGGGATGGAATCGAATCCGCACGCGTGGACGATGCGTGCGCCGTTGTCCGCTGCCTGCTTGTGATAGGTGTCGATGCTGTCTCGGACGAACATGGTCTCGCCGGTCAGGTCGGCGTAGTCGGTTCCCGCGGCAGCGCACGCGGCGACCAGCGGCAGGCCGTACTTGGTGTAGGGACCCACGGTCGTCACGACCACCCGGGTACGCGCGGCCATGTCGTTGAGGGAGGACGGCTGCGACGCGTCGGCCTCGATCAGCGGCCAGTCGCTCGCCGCGGGTCCGAGCGAATCGCGGACGTCCCGCAGCTTCGTCGCCGACCGGCCTGCCAGCGCGATGCGCGCACCGCTGCCTGCTCTGGCGAGGTAGTCGGCGGTCAACTTCCCGACGAATCCCGTCGCGCCGTACACCACTACGTCGAATTCACGCTGCTCTGCGGTCATGACCCCAACCTACCGAGGGTCGCCGCAGACGTCGGGGGCGTCCCGTCAGCCGAGGGTCTCGGGCAGTCCCTCCTGGCGGCCGAGCACGTGTGTGTTCAGGAAGGAGGTCACCACCTGGTACCAGATCTTGGCGTGCTGCGGTTTGGCGACCCAGTGCCCCTCGTCGGGGAAGTAGAGGAAGCGGTGCGGGCTGGTGCCGTCGTCGGCCGCGGGCAGCGCCGAATTCGACAGCAGCTCGTACCAGAGCCGGAGGCCCTCGCCGATCGGTACCCGGTAGTCCTTGTCCCCGTGGATCACCAGCATCGGCGTGCTGATGCGCTCGACGTGGCGGTGCGGTGAGTTCGCATCCGTCATCTCGGTGGTCATCTCCCGTGCCCACCAGTAGGAGCCGTCGGTGGTGTGCCCGAACTGGTCGAGCGCCCACAGGCTGGCGTGGGTGACGATGGCGTCGAAGCGGTCGGTCCGACCGGCGATCCAGTTCGCCATGTACCCGCCGAACGAGCCGCCCATCGCCGCCGTGCGGTCGCCGTCCACGCGGGGGTGTGCGCAGGCGGCATCGGTTGCGGCGATCAGATCGGTGTACGGCGCGGCTCCCCAAGCGCCCCAGCCGCGCTGGACGAAGTCCTGGCCGTATCCCGTCGAGAGCGCCGGATCGGGCAGCAGTACGGCGTAACCCCGAGCCGCGAGCAGCCACGGGCACCAGCGCCAGTGCCAGGCGTTCCAGCTGGCGAGCGGGCCACCGTGGACCCACAGCAGCAGGGGTGCGGGGTCCGTGGTGTCGGGAAGGATCAGCCAGGACCGCACCGGCGTGCCGTCGGCCGCGGTGGCGGTGAGTTCCGATAGCTCGCCGGGCAGGTCTGGGGCGTCCACGCACGTCAATTCCGTGACGCCACCCTGCGCACTGACCCGGACGGGATGCGGCGGCCTGGCGTAGGAACTGCGCATGGCGAAGAAGTCACCACCGGCGACGGGATGCACGTCGGTGTAGGTGAAGTCGTCGTCGGTACGACGTTCGACACTCGAGTCGGTCGGGTCGATCACGAAGACGGGTCCGCGGCCGTTCTCGTCCGCCGTGACCAGCAGTGCCGAGCCGTCGTCCGACCACGCGACCGACGTGGGCCATCGGTCCCATTCGGCGGCGATGTGGGTGGTCGCACCGTCGAATGTCGCCAGCCACAGCGTGATTCGTGGCGCCTCGGTGGGGGTGCTGAACGTCTCGCGCAGGTATGCGACGCGTGCCCCGTCCGGCGCCACCGCGGGCCCGAACAGGTCGGCACCCGAATCGTCGACGATGACGGTCCGTTCCGCGGTCGCCAGGTCGATCCGCATCAGCCTGCTGCGGGTCGAAGCCCCGGGGGCGGGTGCCTGCCACGTCGTGACGGCGAAGCGGCCGTCGCGACTCAGGTCGACGCCTGCCTCCCGCAGTGCGTGTCCCGGTTCCGGTGCA
>JAQSXQ010000602.1 GCA_029256565.1 Mycobacterium sp. | reverse complement strand
GGCGCCGCAGGCGCGCGGACCGGAAACTCGTGGATGGGTGGTGCTTGGGCTTCATGGCCCTTCCTCCGGCTCCTGCGTCTGAAGAGCCTGTTCATGACGTTACGCCCGACGCCGATGCCGGCGGCCGATGATGGGATACCTTCACGAACGATTGCGCTCGTGTCGTCCGACCGTAGGGGTGCCGCATGCCGTTGATCGCACTGGAAGAGCACTTCGCCTGGGATCCGGCGAGTGTCGGAAACCCCGTCGCCACCTGGCTGCAGTCCCACGATCCGGTGGCGCACCAGCGGTTGTACGACCGGGGGCCGCTGCGTCTCGAGCAGATGGACGCCGCCGGCATCGACTTCCAGATCATGTCGCTGTTCGACCCGGGCGTGCAGGAGGAAGAGGACGTGGCCACTGCGATCGACCTCGCCCGCGGCGCCAACGACGAGTTGGCCGAGAGCGTTCGGTCGAACCCCGGCCGCTTCGGCGGCTTCGCCACACTGGCGACCCAGGACCCAGACGCCGCGGCCGACGAACTCGAGCGCGCCGTCACCGACCTAGGACTCGTGGGCGCACTGATCAACGGGCACTGCCAGGGTCGCTACCTGGACGATCCGGCATACGAAGCACTGTTCGAGCGCGCCGAAGCCCTGGCGGCGCCGATCTATCTGCACCCCACGACGCCGCATCCCGCGGTGATGGAGGCCTGGTTCAAGCCCTATGTCGCCGAGGGTCTGCACCTCGCGTCTTGGGGATTCGCCGCCGAGGCGGGGACCCACGTGCTGCGGCTCATCTACTCGGGCCTCTTCGACAAGTTCCCCGGACTGCAGATGATCATCGGTCACCTCGGCGAGATGTTGCCGTTCGCCGCCTATCGGATCGACCGCTACTACGGGCTCGGTGGGGATTCGACG
Organism: Mycobacterium sp.; assembly: GCA_029256565.1. GTDB lineage: Bacteria > Actinomycetota > Actinomycetes > Mycobacteriales > Mycobacteriaceae > Mycobacterium. The sequence goes on along the minus strand of JAQSXQ010000602.1, from coordinate 1,937 downwards.
AGGAGCCTTCGACGCCTGCCGTCGGAGTACCTGCTCACCAACTTCCACGTCACGACGAGTGGCAACTTCTGCCCGCCGGCCTTCGCCTGCACCCTCGAGGTCATGGGCGCCGACCGGGTCATGTTCTCCGTGGACTACCCCATGGACGACAACGCCGACGGTGCCAACTTCCTGTCGTCATTTCCCATGGAAGATGGCGACCGCCGGAAAGTCGCTTCCGAGAATGCGATTCGGCTGTTCGGTGACCGACTCCCCCAGCATCTGGGCGGCTAGGACGCTCAGAGTTCGAAGATCTGGCCGTCGCGCGCAACGGTGATCTTGCCGGAGTAGTTCCTCCCTACGGCGGTCTGCCATTCTGTGTCGGGCAGGTCCGTCGGGGAGTAGTGGCTCAGGACGACGTGCTTGGCGTTCGCGGCGGCGGCCACCTCGCCGACCTGCTCTGCGGACGTATGCGACTTCACCAGATAGTCCGGCGGGAATCTGTTGCCGTAGTAGGCGTCGTCCAAACTGAACTGCGCCTCGTGCACGAGGACGTCCGTATCCCGCGCCAACGCAATGACGTTCTCGGACTTGGTGGTATCACCGGAGAACGTAACGGATACACCAGATTTCAGCAGGTCGAACCGGAAGGCGAACGCCGGGTACACGTCGTAGTGGGACACCAGTGTCGCCGTGACCGTCACGTTGTCGTCGGACATCACCGGAAACGGTGCCATCACCGGCGAGCGGTTCAGAAAGTCGGAGCCTGGCGGCACGGCGATCTCGACGACGTCGGCGAGGGTAGCGATGTCATCGGTGCCCATGTCGCGGATGAAGATGTTGTTGGTATAGGCGAACGCCTGCTGCAGGGCAGCCGTGGTGGCGGCGAGCCCCGGCGTCGGGTTGCCGACATCGATCGTGGCGGGGTTCACGTTGCCGACCCGGCTCGGCGGTAACCCGCCGGCCGGGCCGGGGCCGTAGACGGTCACCGGGGCCTTGCCCTTCGCCGCGGTGTAGCCGCCCGAGAGGAAGAAGCTGAAGTAGTCGACGACGTGGTCGGTGTGCAGGTGGGTGATGAACATGCTCTTGAGGTCGTCGAAGCGAAGTCCCGCGTTCGTGAATGCGTTGAGCGAGCCGAGGCCACAATCGATTTGATAGACGTCGCCGCCGACCACGAGCGCCGAGGAGATTCCCGTCTTGTTGGGAACGGGCGGCGGACCGGCTTGCACGCCCAGCGTGATCAACGCAGTGTCGGGCAGCCTGAGCGTGGGTTGCGCCGATGCTCTCGGAGTGCTCGCCGTCGCGCTCAGCACTGCCCCGCTGGCGAGGGCCGACGCCAGGATTGCCCGCCTCGAGATGGGATGCCCCTGATCGGATTGGCATCCGCACGAGTCCGCCATGCCGCTGAGCCTAGGTCGTTAGCGGCCCCGACAAGCGCTTTCGCGGTCGGAGTCGTCTTCCGCGGGATTGCTCAGTTGACCAATCGTCGATGATTCGGGTGCGCCGGCGTCAGCATCCGGCTCAGCAGTTGGCGTGCCACCCCCGTCACCAGGGTCCTGTCGTTGATCGAGGTCACGTCGAAGGTTCGCTCGCCACGATCGCCCGCGCCGTTGTGGGCCGGAACCTCGCGGGACACCAGGGCCGTCGCGATGTTCGCCCCAAGGGCAAGCACGATCCACTGACGCTGCAGTGAGTCGTCGCGATCGAAGCGCACCCCGTGGATTCCGGAGCCGAGATGGTCTGCGACATCGCGGCCGAAGATGGCGACCAGCGGGGACCGCATGGCGAGACGTTCGTACCGGGCTCGTGTCTCGCCCGTGAAGTACTTCGCCTCCTGGAGCGCAGTGAGGACCATCGGCGGGTCGCTGGCCTGCAACGCCTGCTGCTCGAGGTACCGCGACAGCGCCACCACGGTGGCCTTGTCGTGCCGGTGTATCGCGACGGGTGCCGAGTCGCCC
>JAQSXQ010000601.1 GCA_029256565.1 Mycobacterium sp. | reverse complement strand
ACGATGAACATCAGCAGCCAGTTCGCGCGGCTGTGCGGCACGTTCCACCAGACGATGGTGAAGAGGATGCCGCAGAGGAACACGACGATGTCGCGCCAGTTGCCCTGATAGGACGCGGCCACCTCGCGCAGGCTGCGGTTCCGGTCGACGCCGGCGACGATGTCGTCGACGCGCATGTCGATCACTCGCTGCAGTTCGGCGCGGCGCTCGACCTGCTCGGCGGGCAGCCGATCCAGCAGGTCCATGTCCTGCTTGATCGTGCCCCGGATGTCGGGCCCACGCAGGTTGCCTGCCACGACGCCGAGCAGCGCGCCGCCTGCGATGGGGGCGCCGGCCATGGCGAGTTCGGCGAATCCGGGCATGGGTCTCCTTCGTCAGTCAGCGAGGACGACGCTATCCGACGAGAGTCGCCCGTCACGCGTCATCGGGGCCCGTCGCCGGCTCGAGTTGGGGCAACGTCCACGTCCCGTCGAAGAATTCCGGGCGTGGGCGGTAGAACCGCACCAGGTAGTTCCAACCCGTTGGCGTGATGATCGAGTTCGGCTGCCCGCCTGCTTCGGTGAAGCGCACCGTGATGGAGCCGTCCTCGTCGGGGATGCCGGTGACGCTGTTGACCGAGTAGAGCTGCTGCGGATTCGGTTCGAAGAACCCTTCGGCGTCGTATACGGATACCGACCAAAAGGCATCCACCGGAACGTCTTCGAACACGAGCCGGTACTCGCCCGGCGGTAGGCCAGGGTCACATCCGACGTAGGCGGCTTCCGACGTCGGCAAGCCTCCCCACCCGGCCGCGGTGCCGATCAGATGGCGGACGGGATCGACCTCGTCCCGCGTGCCGAAGGTCTTGTCGAAATTCGTCAAGCCGCGGGCCAGGGTGAGCAACGCGGTGCGCGTCTCGTCGAGGCTGGTCGAGTCGTAGTCGGGTGGGGTGAACGTCTCCGACGACGTCGATTCGAGCGTGGTCGAGTCTTGAAGTGCGACGACCGCGGCGATGTCGTCGGGATCCGATGGGTCGACCAGCGTTCGAACGGCGACCAGGACGTACCGGGACCCACAGCGTTCACGGGTCAGCTCGTGGCGACCCGGCGCGTGCAGGACGACGTTGATGAAGTGGTCTTCGTCGACCACCATCACGGACATGTAGCGGCCACCGGCCTCGGGCATCGTGAGCCATGCCGGCTCGGCCAGGTCGACGATCGCAAAGCTGTAGAGCGTGTCTCGGTTCAACCGGATGACGGTCTGCTCGTCGATCGCAGCCGGGGCACGGTTGTGTCGAAAGCGACCGATCCCACCGGCATCGCGTTGGATGTCGTGGAACATCCGGTGGGTCTCCGCGCGAACGAAGTTCTCGACATTGACCTGAATCGTCATGACCGTCCCCTTGGATTGCGCGGCTACGGCCGGATCGATCAGACACTAGCCATCCCGTGATGCCAAGTCCATCAGCCCAGCGGCGCTATTGCGCCAGGAAGCCGCCGTCGACGGGCAGCACGGCCCCGGTGATGAACGAGGCCTCATCCGAGGCGAGGAAGGCGATCGCACGTGCCACCTCGGCCGGTTCGCCGAGTCGGCCCATCGGGTGCATGCGTTCGACGTCGGCCAGGTACTCCGCGCCACTGGGCTCCTCCCGGAGCCGAGCAACCGCCTCGGTCTGGATCGTCCCTGGCGCAACGGCATTCACCCTGATTCCGCGGTCTGCCCACTCGACTGCCAGGTGCATGGTGAGCCCGGTGGCGACGAACTTGGCGGGGCCATAGGCCGCCTGCCGCTTCTGCCCGGCCAGCCCCGAGATCGACGACAGACACACGATGGCACCACCACCGGTCGGCAGCATCGCCTCGATCGCGAACTTGCACGTGAGGAACATGCCGCGCCCGTCGATGGCCATGACCTGATCCCAGTCGGCCGTCGTCATCTCCATGACGTCGCCGAGTGGGATGATCCCGGCATTGGCGACGAGTACGTCGAGTCGCCCGAAGCGGTCGGCGGCCGCGGCGATCATCCGGTGCGCGTCCTCCTCGACGGAGACGTCGCCGACGACCGTCTCGACCTCTGCTCCACCGCTTCGCAGTTCGTCGGCCAGCGCGAGCAGCGGGTCGCCCTGTATGTCGGTGAGCACCAACCGTGCGCCTTCGCGCGCGAAGAGTTCGGCGGTCGCCCGACCGATGCCCATCGCCGCCCCGGTGACCACCGCCGACTTGCCGCGGAGGCGGTCGTTTCCCTGGGCCATGCGTCCTCCGATGGGACTCGTCGGTGCTGCATCGACCGTTGGTGGCCGACGACCTCGACGTGAACAGTCCCCCAGATCACGGGGTCCGGTAACGGGAATCGCTCAATCCATCAGCGCAGCGGCCACCGTCGCACCGAGGTTCCAGCACGCGTCGACGTCCGACTTGGCCGGCTTGCCCGAGACCACGACGGTCTCCGCCGCCTTCACCCAACCCAGCCCGGCGGTGATGCCGTCGATCGCGCGCTCGGCTCCCTCGGTCCCCTCGTTGCCGTGCATGAAGACGCCGAACGGTCGACCGCGCGTCGAGTCCAGCAGCTGGTAGTACGACTGGTCGAACGCGTGCTTGAGTGCACCGCTGAGGTATCCGAGGTTGACCGGGGTGCCGAGCACGTAGCCGTCGGCCTGCAACATCTCGACCGGCGAGACGGTCAGCGCCGGCCGCCGGAGCACCTCGACGCCTTCGATCTCGGGGTCGGTCGCCCCGGCCACCACGGCCTCGAACATCTCCGCGCAGTGCGGCGACGGCGTGTGATGCACGATCAGCAGCGTCTTCACCCGCGCTGCTCCAGCTCGACGGCCTTCTTCATCGTCTCGCGTGCCCGTCCTCGGTC
>JAQSXQ010000600.1 GCA_029256565.1 Mycobacterium sp. | reverse complement strand
CGCGATCAGGTCCGGTCCGCACTCGGCACGCGGGTGCATCCCGACCTTCCGGAGCTGACGTACCTCGACGTCGCGACCGCGCCCGTGGTGGTCTCGACCATCGACGCAGGTGGCATCGACCTGGCGATTCTGGACGGCGAAGCGGCACCGGCAGGCGGCATGGGGCTGGCCAAGCAGCTCAAGGACGAGGTCGCCGACTGCCCGCCGATCCTGGTGCTGACCGGCCGCCCCGACGACGCCTGGCTGGCTTCCTGGTCCCGCGCGGAGGCCGCCGTCTCGCACCCCATCGACCCGATCGCACTCGGGGAGGCAGTCGCAGCTCTGCTGCGCACGCTGGTCAACTGACCAGCACGAAATGGCCTGTGGCCGTGTGATCTTCGCGCCGCTCATCGCGGCGGACCGGCGAGTGACTCAGCCGTCGATCAGCTGATTTCGATCCTATCCAAAACCTGTCGGGCCATCCGTTAACGTGACTAAGCTGTGTCGTAGCTCACATCGACAGCCCTACGAGGGAGCGGCGGCGGTATGAACGCATACATACCCATCCTGGTCATCGGCGCGATCGCGACGCTCTTCGCGGTCGGCTCGGTGGGCATCGCGCTGCTGATCGGACCGAGGCGGTACAACCGCGCCAAGCTCGAGGCCTACGAGTGCGGCATCGAGCCGATCGAACGCGGGTCGATCAACGGCCTGGCGACGGGTCAGCGGTTCCCGGTGAAGTACTACCTGACGGCGATGCTGTTCATCGTCTTCGACATCGAGATCGTCTTCCTCTACCCGTGGGCCGTGTCGTTCGACTCGCTCGGGCTGTTCGCCGTGGTCGAGATGCTGCTGTTCATGCTGACCGTGTTCGTCGCCTACGCCTACGTGTGGCGCCGCGGCGGACTCTCCTGGGATTGAGGACGAATGGGACTCGAAGAACGCCTGCCGGGCGGCATCCTGCTGTCCACCGTCGAGAAGGTGGCGGGCTACGTCCGCAAGGGCTCGCTGTGGCCCGCGACGTTCGGGCTGGCCTGCTGCGCCATCGAGATGATGGCCACCGCAGGACCTCGCTTCGACATCGCCAGGTTCGGCATGGAGCGGTTCTCGGCGACGCCCCGCCAGGCGGACCTCATGATCGTCGCGGGCCGCGTCAGCCAGAAGATGGCGCCGGTGCTGCGCCAGGTGTACGACCAGATGGCCGAACCGAAATGGGTTCTGGCGATGGGTGTCTGCGCCTCCTCCGGCGGCATGTTCAACAACTACGCCGTGGTGCAGGGCGTCGACCACATCGTCCCGGTCGACATCTACCTGCCGGGATGCCCGCCCCGGCCCGAGATGTTGATGAACGCGATCTTGATGCTGCACGCGAAGATTCAGGAGATGCCGCTCGGCGTCAACCGCACCGAGGCGATCGCCGCGGCCGAGCAGGCGGCACTGGCATCGCGGCCGACCATCGAGTTCACCGGGTTGCTGCGGCCATGACCGACGTCGAGAACGACAGCGCCACCGGCGCCGAGGACGGCCGCGAGGTGATCGGCGCACGCCGAGGCATGTTCGGCGTCCATGGCAGCGGCGACACGTCCGGCTACGGCGGGCTGATCCGGGAGGTGGCGCTGCCGGCCAGCTCACCTCGGCCCTACGGCGGCTATTTCGACGAGGTGGTCGACACGCTGGCCGCAAGCTTGGGCGACGACGCCTTCGACGCCGCGATCGAGCGCGTGGTCGTGTTCCGCGACGAGCTGACCCTCGACGTTCGCCGCGAACACCTGGTGGCCGTCGCCCGCAGGCTGCTCGACGAACCCGCGCTGCGATTCGAACTCTGCCTGGGGGTGTCGGGCGTGCACTACCCCGGTGACGCCGGACGCGAGCTGCACGCCGTGTATCCCCTGATGTCGATCACGCACAATCGCAGGATCCGGTTGGAGGTGGCCGTGCCGGACGCCGATCCCCATGTGCCGTCGCTGTATTCGGTGTATCCCACCACCGACTGGCACGAACGGGAGACCTACGACTTCTTCGGACTCGTCTTCGACGGACATCCCGCGCTGACCAGGATCGAGATGCCGGACGACTGGGTCGGGCATCCGCAACGCAAGGACTACCCGTTGGGCGGCATCCCCGTGGAGTACCACGGGGCCAAGATCCCGCCGCCCGACCAGCGGAGGGCCTACAACTAGTGACCGATCACGACACCGACCGCCGCGAGACACTCGTCACCGTCGGCGGGCAAGACTGGCAGGACGTCGTCGCAGCGGCACGCGACGCGTCGTCGGCGGGCGATCGCATCGTCGTCAACATGGGGCCGCAGCACCCGTCGACGCATGGGGTGCTCCGGCTGATCCTCGAGATCGACGGCGAGACCATCACCGAGGCGCGCTGCGGCATCGGCTACCTGCACACCGGCATCGAGAAGAACCTCGAATACCGCACGTGGACGCAAGGCGTCACGTTCGTCACCCGGATGGACTACCTGTCACCGTTCTTCAACGAGACGGTGTACTGCCTCGGCGTCGAGAAGCTGCTCGGCGTCACCGACGACATCCCCGAGCGCGCCAGCGTGATTCGCGTGCTGCTGATGGAACTGAACCGCATCTCGAGCCACCTCGTCGCGCTGGCCACCGGCGGCATGGAGCTGGGCTCGATGTCGGCGATGTTCTTCGGGTTCCGCGAACGCGAGCTGATCCTGTCGATGTTCGAGACCATCACCGGTCTGCGGATGAATCACGCCTACATCCGGCCCGGCGGGCTGGCCGCCGACCTCCCCGACGAGGCCATCCCGCAGCTGCAGGAACTGTTGGTACTGCTGCCGAAGCGGTTGCATGGCGCTGGGGATCACGGGTCCCGTGCTGCGCTCCACCGGGCTGCCCCACGACCTGCGCCGGGCGCAGCCGTACTGCGGCTACGAGAACTACGAGTTCGACGTCGTCACCACCAATGAGTGCGATGCATACGGCCGGTACATGATCCGGGTCAACGAGATGCGCGAGTCGATCAAGATCGTCGAGCAGTGCCTCGACCGCCTGCGACCCGGGCCGGTGATGATCACCGACAAGAAGCTGGCCTGGCCCGCCGACCTGAAGATCGGCCCGGACGGCCTTGGCAACTCCCCCGAGCACATCGCGAAGATCATGGGCAGCTCGATGGAGGCGCTGATCCACCACTTCAAGCTGGTGACCGAGGGCATCCGA
>JAQSXQ010000599.1 GCA_029256565.1 Mycobacterium sp. | reverse complement strand
GGCGACCACTGGGTCATCAACGGCGAGAAGTGGTACTCGTCGTTCGCGTCGATGGCGTCGTTCATCATCGTGATGGCGATGACCGACCCGGAAGCCCCGGCCTATCAACGCTATTCGATGTTCGTGCTGCCCGGCGACACCCCGGGAATCAACATCCTGCGCGACGTCGGCCTCGGCTACCAGCCGATGGGCGGCGGACGCGAAGGGTACGTGCGGTACGAGAACGTCCGCGTGCCCGACGATCACATGCTCGGCCCACGCGGCGGCGCCTTCGTCGTGGCGCAGACCCGCCTCGGCGGCGGCCGCATCCATCACGCGATGCGGACGGTCGGGCTGGTGCGCCGGATCTACGACATGATCACCGAGCGGGCCGTGTCGCGCTACACCCAGGGCGAGGTGCTGGCCAACAAGCAGATGGTGCAGGAGATGATCGCCGACTCCTGGATGGAGATCGAGGCCTTCCGGCTGCTGACCCTCCAAACCGCCTGGAAGATAGACAAGTTCAACGACTACAAGGCCGTTCGTGGCGACATCTCGGCCGTCAAGGCCATGATGCAGAAGGTGCTGCACGACGTGTCGGCGCGCGCACTGCAGATCCACGGCTCACTCGGCACGTCGCACGAGATGCCGTTCGTGCAGTACCTCACCGAGTCGTTCGTACTGGGCCTGGCCGACGGCCCGACCGAGGTGCACAAGGTGACGCTGGCACGCCAGCTGCTCAAGGACGTCACGCCCGCGCCCGACGGGTTCCCATCCGAGCACGTGCTGCGGCTGCGAGAGGCGGCGGAGGCGAAGTTCGCCGACCGGCTCGCCGGCATACCGCGGGGTTAGGCCAGCAGCGTCCGTGCCCGCTGCAGCAGCCGCGGCAGCACGGTGACCATCTCCTCGAACTCCGCACGCGGCATCGACCTGCGGCGGTTGTGCTTGACGATCAGCGACCACGTCGCCGCGGACTTGAAGCACGCCAGTGCGATGAACCACGCGACGTCGGGCACGCCGGCGCCGGGGTTGTAGTGCTCGAGCAGGTCGCCTCGCGACGGCACGGCGTCAACGAATGATGACGGCCGCGAATAGGTGGCCGGGTCGGCATTGGCCAGGAACCAGCCAAGGTCGATGCGTGGATCGCCGACCGACCAGATCTCCCAGTCGATCACCGCCGTCACCTCACTCCCGACGGCCAGCAGGTTCCCCAGCCGGAAGTCGCCGTGCACGATGGCGGGACCCAATGGCGCGGGCACACCGGCCAACAGCTCGTCACTGACGGCTTGCCAGCCGGGCACCAAATCCCGGTCGACGGTCCGCAGCGTCGCGCACCAGCGTTCCACCTCGGCGGCCGCGTCGACCACGGGCTCGTCACCCACACCCAGGTCGACCGGGCGCAGCGCGTGCAGTGCCGACAAACACCTTGCTGCACTTCGATACCGCTGCGGCACAGCGTCATCGAACCCGTTGCCGCCGTCGAACAGCGGCTCGAACGACTCGCCCGCCATCAACGACATCACGAACAGCGGCGGGGACCCGTCGTCCTCGACCAGCACCTCCGGCACCGGCACGTCCGTCGGCCCGAGCGCCCGGAGAATCCGTGCCTGTCGCAGCACGTCGCGATGGCCGACCGGCTCGTGCCCGGGCGGCGCCACCTTCACCACGACCGGCCGCTCCTCGAGCACGCCGCGGAACGTCAGGCTCGACGCACCGCCCGCCAGCACGCCGACCTCGCGAACACCGCTGCGCGCGAGCCGGATTCGCAGCGCATCGAGGTCGAGTTCAGTCACCCAGCCAACCGACTTCACGCAGGAACGGCTGCGTGTGCGCAACCCGTCCGGTCAACGTCGCCGGATCACCCGTGCACAGCCGGAACGCCGTCTCGGTGATCAGCGCGATGTCCTCGGTCTTGGTCTTCGCCAGGTCCAGAGTGCCCGCCCCTGGTGTCGCAACGGGATCCGAGGGTGCTGCGGCATTGACCGCGATGCCGTCGTCGTACAGCTCGGCGGCCAGGCTCTTGGTCAGCCGGTTCAGCCCGGCCTTCGCCGTCCCGTAGATCCCGAAGCCCGCCTCGCGGTCGAACTCCGAGAACGGCGGCCCGTCCGGCAGATCCCCGCCCACCGAGGTCAGGTTGAGGATCCAGCCGCGACCCCGCTCGCGCATTCCCGGAATGGCCAACTGGCACAGGTGCAGCGGTCCGACGAGGTGCATCTCGAGCATCAGCCGTACCCGCTTCTCCGGGAACCCGTCGAGCGGGCGCAGGAACGTCACGGCGGCGTTGTTGACCAGGATGTCGGGCGCCCCAACCGAATCCACCACCTCGGCGAACAGCCGCTCGCGGTCCTCGCTCGACGACAGGTCGGCCTGCACGGCGATCGCCTGGCCACCGCCGGCGACGATCTCGTCGCGGGTCTGGGCCAGGGAGCCGTCGTACTTCGGGTCGGGGTCCATCGTGCGGGCGGTCAGTGCGACCGTCGCGCCCTCGGCCGCCAGCCGCTGCGCGATCGCCTTGCCCAGCCCCCGGCTGCTGCCGGTGACCAGGGCGATCCTCCCGTCGCAGGCTCCCACGTCGACCGTCCTCTCACTGCCGGGAATGCACTCTCGTCATTGGAGAATGCCGTTACCGCTCAGCCGGAGTATAGGCACGGCGCGGCGACCATCACCGCGGAATCGACCGGGAGTCGGCTAGCGGGCCAGGCAGTTGGGCGCGAGCCCCGAGAAGTGCACCGCGGGCACGCCGTCGACGGTCACGAAGTCGGTACCCACGTCCCACGTCGTGCCCGGATCGATCCAGGGTGGCGCACTCTTCGGGTAGGCGATCGTGACGTCGGAGTAGTACTGCACGCCGCGAGGACAGTCGTCGCTCG
>JAQSXQ010000598.1 GCA_029256565.1 Mycobacterium sp. | reverse complement strand
AGCTTGAAGACCTCGTCGCGGAACTCCGCGTCGGTGGGCCACGGCGGTGCCGTGTCCGCAGGCGTCTCGTAGCGGTCGATGCGCACCAGTCCCGAGTAGACGCGCGGGATCGGCCAGAACACCGTCGGCGACACCATGCCGTAGCGGCGGACGTTGCCGTAGAAGCGGACCTTGGCGCTCGGCACGCCGTAGTCCTTGCCGCCGGGTTCTGCGGCGAGCCGCTCGGCGACCTCGGCCTGCACCATCACCATGACGGTGCGGATGGTCGGGAACTCGGCGAGCAGGTGCAGGATCGCCGGGACCGCGACGTTGTACGGCAGGTTGGCGACGACCGCGGTGGGCTGATCCCGGTAGTCCGGCATCGCCTCGATGTCGGCCTGGGTCAGCGTGAGGATGTCGTGGTGCAGCACGTTGAGGCGACCGGCCTCGCTGTGGGAGTGCTCCCCGACGGTCTTGGGCAGGCGCTCGCACAACACCGGGTCGATCTCGACGGCGGTGACCCGCGAGCCGCGATCGAGCAGGGCAAGTGTCAGGGATCCGAGACCGGGGCCGACCTCGAGCACGTGATCGTGCCGGTTGACGCCGGAGGCAGTAGCGATCCTGCGAACGGTGTTCGCATCGTGGACGAAGTTCTGACCGAGCGATTTCCGCGGCCGGAAATCGAGTTCCTTCGCCAAGTGTCGTATCTCGGTGCGACCGAGGAGCCTGATGGTCAGCGCACTCCCAACCTTCCACTACACGTAGGCCAGGCACCCCATCCTTGGCGCGCCCGTGTTACCTCAGCAATCGCGATCTGTTCTTCCCTCGTTGCCAGATCGGCTCGCTGAGCATACCTCAGACCACCGTTGCGTTCCCATGTGTTTTGATCAAATTGCACGCCACCGTAAAATCCGTTGCCCGTGTTGATCGCCCAGTTGCCTCCCGCCTCACACTGGGAAAGCGAGTCCCAGGTTGCGCCCATGGACACCGGCGGCACCTCGGTGCCCGGCTTGGCGCCCACCCGCAGGACGGCGTCGCGGGCGGGTTCGACCACGACATTGGCTACTGGCAACCTGCCCGTTTCCACCCCGTTGGTCGTGGCGATGGCAAACGTCACGTCCTGCGTGCCGGGTGTTCCGGGGTCCTCCACGACCTGACGGCTCATGTTCATATTGACGTCCGCGATGGTATGGCTTGCGGGCTTCAGCGGCATCCGCTGGGTCACCTTTTCGGTCCGCACCCGGGTTACGCGGATCTGCATTCCGTCCCTGACCGGGGACGACGCGGCGGGAGTCACCGCGTCGCTCTGCTGCAGCGGAACGCCTGCGGCCTCGAGCAGGCCGGCCACGTTGGCAGCCGCCAGACGGACCGTGCGGACCACGCCCGCGTCGTCGAGCTGAACCGTCCGCGGCGTCACGACGGGCAGTGACATGCCCTTTAGCGGCACGCGGGTGGCGCGCGACGCCGCTGCAGGCGCGGTGTCGGTCATGGCGAGCTGAGCCAGCGCGCCCTGCACCGTCGACGCCGTGGTCCACACCTCGCGGCTGTCGCGGCCGTCCATCGAGATCTGCAGCGGCCTGCTCCGGCTCAGCACGATGGTGTCCGACTGGTGCACGTCCTCGTCGGCCGCCGGGAACAGATCGTCGCGGTCACCGACCTCGAAGCCGTTCTCCTCGACCACGTCGATCACCCGGGTCTTCATGGTCGAGACCGTCATCGTCGAACCGTCGACCGTGAGTTGCACGGTCTTGTGCGAGGCGACGGCCGAGCCACCGGCAAAGGCCAGCGCGGCCAACAGCAGGGCGACGCAGAGTCGCAACATCGGCGAGCGGGTCTCGTGCAATCTGTGCAAGACGTTCAAGAGGTCAATCCCAAAGAGGTATGGCCGGCGCGTGGACAGGACTCAAACCGGCGGTTTCATCACAGGACGGTAACGAAATGCCCAGGTAGGGGCAACTTGGCTCACCCACGCAGCCCGTAGGCCCCCGCGGCTGTGTCGGACGTCTCTTGGGCCACCTCGGTCGCCGGGCGGTCGAGCACGTCGGCCAGCGCCCGGACCGTGTAGGGCAGGCAGTACGACTCGTTGGGTGCGCCGCGGTACGGATGCGGGGTGAGGAACGGGGCGTCGGTCTCGACGAGGAGTTGCCCGGGCGGGATCAACCGCGCCGCGTCCCGGAGCGCGGCGGCGTTCTTGAAGCTGACCGTGCCCGACAGGCTCAGCAGCCAGCCGGCGTCGACGCACACCCGCGCCATCTCCGGACCCGAGGAGAAGCAGTGGAAGATCACGGTGTCGGGAGCACCCTCGGCGCGCAGCACGTCGAGCACCTCGGCGTCGGCGTCCCGGTTGTGGATCATCAGCGGCTTGCCGGTCCGCTTGGCCAGGTCGATGTGCCACGCGAACGCCTCGCGCTGCTCGGCCGGGTCTGCACAGCCCTCCAGGCGGCCGGGCCAGAACATGTCCATGCCGGTCTCGCCGATCGCGACGACCCGCGGATGGGCGGCCAGCCGCTCGATCTCCGCGCGCGCCTCGTCGTCGAGGGCGTTCGCACGAGTCGGATGCAGCGCGACGGCGGCGTACACCCGCTCGTCCCACTCGGCGGCGTCGACGACCCAGCGGGCCGACTCGAGGTCGTCGGCGATGGTCACGACGGCCTCGACCCCGACCGAGGCGGCACGATCGAGGATCGCGCGCACGTCGTCGGCGTCGCGGGCCCCGCAGGCGTCGAGGTGAGTGTGCGCGTCGACCAGCGGTGCCAGCGGTTCGGGCAGTGGAGGGCCCGGCCGTTCGCGGCGCGACGATCCGGCCGCCTCGTCATCGGATGTCATCGGATGTTCCGGACACGCCCTAGACAATAAGGTGAAGCGCGATGAGCACCCCTGACCTCTCCCCCGGCGCGGGGACGCGCACCCCAGATTCCTCCCACGGCGCCGGCCGACCCTTCTACGTGACCACGGCCATCGCCTACCCGAACGGCGTGCCGCACGTCGGCCACGCGTACGAGTACGTCTCCACCGATGCGATCGCCCGGTTCAAGCGACTCGACGGGTTCGACGTCCGGTTCCTCACCGGCACCGACGAGCACGGGCTGAAGATGGCCCAGACCGCGGCCGCCGAGGGCATCCCGACCGCAGACCTGGCTCGGCGCAACTCCGACGTGTTCCAGCGGCTGCAGGAGGGTCTCGGCGTCACGTTCGACCGGTTCATCCGGACCACCGACGCCGACCACGTCGAGGCGTCGGTCGCGATCTGGAACCGGATGAGCGACGCCGGTGACATCTACCTCGACTCGTACTCCGGGTGGTACTCGGTGCGCGACGAACGCTTCTTCACCGAGGACGAGACCGAGGCCGTCGCCGACGGCTCGCGGATCGCCACCGAGACCGGCACGCCCGTCACGTGGACCGAGGAGCAGACCTACTTCTTCCGGCTGTCTGCCTACACCGAACGGTTGCTCGCCCACTACGAGGCGCACCCGGAGTTCATCGGACCCGACGTCCGGCGCAACGAGATCGTCAGCTTCGTCTCCGGCGGACTGCGCGACCTGTCGATCTCGCGGACGACGTTCGACTGGGGCGTCAAGGTGCCCGACCACCCCGACCACGTCATGTACGTGTGGGTGGACGCGCTCACCAATTACCTGACCGGCGTGGGCTTCCCGGACACCGAGTCGGAGTCCTACCGTCGCTACTGGCCTGCCGACCTGCACATGATCGGCAAGGACATCATCCGCTTCCACACCGTGTACTGGCCGGCCTTCCTGATGTCGGCGGGGCTCGAGCTGCCGCGCCGGGTGTTCGCGCATGGCTTCCTGTTCAACCGCGGCGAGAAGATGAGCAAGTCGGTCGGCAACGTCGTCGACCCCGTCGCCCTCGTCGACGCGTTCGGGCTCGATCAGGTCCGCTTCTTCCTGCTGCGCGAGGTGCCGTTCGGTCAGGACGGCAGCTACAGCGAGGACGGCATCATCAGCCGGATCAACACCGACCTCGCCAACGAGCTGGGCAATCTGGCGCAGCGGTCGCTGTCGATGGTGAACAAGAACCTCGGCGCGACGGTGCCCGATCCGGGGCCGCTGAGCGCCGAGGACACCGAGATGCTCGCCGCAGCCGATGCCCTGCTGCCGACGGTCCGCGCGCACTTCGACGAGCAGGCCATGCACCTCGCGCTCGAGGCCATCTGGTCGGTGCTCGGCGCCGCCAACCGGTACTTCTCCGCCCAGGAGCCGTGGGTGCTGCGCAAGTCGGAGGCCGCCGAGGATCAGCAGCGGTTCGGCGCGGTGCTCTACACGACGCTGGAGACCGTCCGCATCGCCGCGCTGCTCGTTCAGCCGGTCATGCCGGAGTCGTCGGCGAAGCTGCTGACGCTGCTCGG
>JAQSXQ010000597.1 GCA_029256565.1 Mycobacterium sp. | reverse complement strand
ACCCCGGGCATGACCTCGAGGTGACAGTCGGGCCGCGCCTCGAGTGCGGAGTACGCGTGGTCGACGGGAATGATCGTGTCGTCCTCGCCCCAGATCGCCAGCGTGGGCAGATCGGACTTCAGCTTCAGTCTGTTCAGGGCGCTGACGGACTGGCCGCGGTAGTCGACGACCGACCGCAACGTCCGCAGGAACGAATCGCGGGTGGCGCGGTCCCCGAACGACGAGTAGGCACTCCAGATCTCGGCACCACGCGGTGAGCGCAGACCCATCGACGTGAGCCACGACTTCACCGAATCCCCAACTCGCAGAACCGGTGTCGGCGCGATGATCGGCATGATCAGCTCGGCGCCCGGCGCCGAGAGCAGGCGCAGGATCAGGCCCACGTCGGGGCCGAGCCCGCCGCTGCTGATGAGCACCAGCCGCCGGCAGTAGTCGGGGTGCTGGTAGAGGAACTGCATCGCGATGCCGCCACCGAGCGAGTGACCGACGACGGTCGCCGACGAGACGCCGAGTTCGTCGAGCAGATCGCGCAGGCCGACTGCGAACGCGCCCAGCGAGTAGTCGGTCCTCGGCTTCGCCGACTGCCCGTGGCCGAGCAGGTCGGGGGCGATCACCCGGTACCGCTGCGCCAGCTTCGGCAGCAGCTCACGCCATGACTGGGAACTCCCGGCCATGCCGTGGATGAGCAGTAGGACCTCGCCCCGACCTTCGTCGTAGTAGGCGATGCGTTCGCCGTGGATGTCGATGAACTTCTGTTCGGTCATCAGGTCTCCGCTTCCTAGGACCCCCACCTTACCGATCGGTAACCTTTCCCTCCACCAATCGTGGTGTCCAGGGATGGAAGGCGGCGAGTGTGGGTAACGTCACGCCCATGAAGCTCATCTCGCCGACAGATTCGATGTTCCTCCTCGGCGAATCGCGCGAGCATCCGATGCACGTCGCCGGTCTGCAACTGTTCGAGCCGCCCGCCGACGCCGGCCCCGACTTCGTCCGCGAACTGCACGCGGTGATGGCCGCGACGGGTGACTTCCAGTCCACGTTCCGCAAGCACCCGGGCACCCTGCTCGGCGGCATCTCGAACCTGACGTGGGCCGTCGACGACGACGTCGACGTCGACTACCACCTGCGGCGTTCGGCACTTCCCCGGCCCGGCAGGGTGCGCGAACTGCTCGAGCTGACGTCGCGCCTGCACGGCACGCTGCTGGATCGCCACCGCCCGCTGTGGGAGACGCACCTCATCGAGGGTCTCGCCGACGGCCGCTTCGCCATCTACGTGAAGTTCCACCACGCGCTCATCGACGGGGTGTCGGCCCAGCGGCTGCTCATGCGTGCGCTGACCCCGGATCCCGACGACCGCGAGACCCGCATCGCCTGGACGCTCGGCTCGAAGCGGCGCAGCGCCGAGGACGCGCCCTCGCGGTCGGCGCTGCAGCAACTCACCGGCGCTGCGGGTTCGGCACTCTCCCTCGCGCCCACCACGCTGTCGCTGGCACGCGCCGCGCTGCTCGAGCAGCAGCTGACGCTGCCCTTCCGCGCGCCGAAGACGATGTTCAACGTGCCGATCGGCGGTGCGCGCCGGGTGGCCGCCCAGTCCTGGCCGCTCGCCCGCCTGCGGAACGTGAAGACCGCGGCGGGGACCACCGTCAACGACGTCGTGCTCGCCATGTGCGCAGGTGCGTTGCGGGCGTACCTCACCGAACAGGACGCGCTGCCCGACAGTCCCCTGATCGCCATGGTTCCGGTCAGCCTGCGCGGCGAAGACGAACAGGATGCGGGCGGGAACCTGACCGGCGCGATGCTGTGCAGCCTCGCCACCGACGTCGCAGATCCGGGCAAGCGACTCGAGATCATCAGCACGTCGACGCGCGAGAACAAGCAGGTGTTCAACGAACTGCCGCGGACCCAGGCGCTCGCGCTGTCGGCGTTCGTCATGTCCGGGCTCGCACTGGGCCTGCTACCCGGCTTCGTCTCGTCGGCGCCGCCGCCGTTCAACATCGTGATCTCGAACGTGCCGGGCGCACGCGAACCCATGTACATGAACGGCGCCCGCCTCGACGGCAACTATCCGTTCTCGATCGCCCTGGACGGCCAGGCGCTCAACATCACGCTGACCAACAACGCCGACAACCTCGACTTCGGCCTCGTCGGCGCCAGGAGCAGCGTGCCGCACATGCAGCGCCTCCTCGGCCATCTCGAGGACTCGCTGACCGCGCTGGAGGAGGCGGTCGGAGCCTGACGGCGTCGACCGATTGGGTTCTACGCCGCCGTGCTGCGATGCTGGTGCGTCGTGGCGGTTGACGGTGGTACCCGATGAGTCGCGGTCTGTACGACCGCTGCACCTGCGGCCACACCCATCCCGAGCATTCGCTGTTCGGCACCTGCCGGGCGTGCCTCGACTGCGGCGAGGTGTTCGACGAGGACGACGATCACGCCTATCGGCAGTGTGAGTGCAGGGCGTTCGATCCCGTACCCGAGGACGAACCCGTGGTCTACGTCATTCGAGACCGCTGAGGTCGCCCAAAACCGCTGAGGCTCAGGCCTTTCCAAAGGCGATCGACACGTTGTGGCCGCCGAAGCCGAAGCTGTTGGTGATCGCGTGGCGGAAGTCGCCGCGGCGGGCCTCACCCGTGACGACGTCGAGGTCCATCTCGTCGTCGAGGTGCCCGAGGTTGAGCGTCGGCGGCACGACGCCGTCGCGCAGGGCGAGGACGGTGAGCACCGCCTCGATCGCACCCGCCGCCCCGAAGGAGTGGCCTAGAGCCGCCTTCGGCGCATAGACGGCGGGATGGTGGCCGCCGAACACCTTGTTCAGGGCGATGGCCTCGGTCCTGTCGCCGCGCACCGTGCCCGTGGCA